>JBMFXL010000281.1:0-2947 GCA_049964275.1 Acidimicrobiales bacterium
CCGCGCACGGCGCCGAAGAGGGACTGGTTGACGCGGTCGAGCTCATCTCTTCGGGTCAAGTGGCACTGGTCGTCAATACCCCAAGGGGATCTGGGCCTCGTGCAGATGGGTACCGGATTCGTACGTCGTCGCAACGCAACAACGTCCCGTGTCTCACCACGCTTTCTGCCGCACGCGCCGCCGCGAGGGCCATAGCTGAAACAAAGGGCCGGGTCTTCGAGGTGAGGCCGATCCAGAGCTATCTCAGTGCGATCGCTGGCGGTCAGTGATGAAGGTGCACCATGGCTGAGGCACAGATACTTGGTCCCCGCAGCAAGCTATTCGGCCGTGACCTGCCCTCGCCGGTGTTCGTAGCGTCGGGTACAGGTGGCCATGGTGCGGAACTGAGTGGCTTTATCGACCTACGTACGATCGGTGGGATCGTGGTGAAGTCGCTCGCCACCTTCGCTCACGAGGGCAATCCGTCTCCTCGACTCGCCCCGTTGCCTCATGGGATGGCCAATTCAGTTGGGCTCCCTGGACCGGGCATCTCGCGATGGCGTAAGGAGTACCTGCCTGAGCTGGATCGCTTGGGGGTTGCTCCTGTTGTGAGCATCTGGGGGCGCTCCCTCGCCGATTTCGTCGGCGCGGCGGAACAACTCGAGGTGGTGGCGTCGTCCCTCATGGGAATCGAGATCAATGTCTCCTGCCCAAATACCGAGCGTGGTGGTCAGATGTTTGCACACTCGGCGAGTGACACTGCCGAGGTCGTAAGGGCGGTACGCGACTGCGTGTCGTTGCCGATCGCCGTTAAGATCTCTCCGAATACCGATCGCACGGGCGAGGTAACAGGAGCTGCGCTGGACGCGGGTGCGACCGCGATCGTGGCAGCAAACACCTATCTTGGCCAGGTACTTCGACCCTATTCGAGCAGGGGCGCGCTTGGCCGAACTGACGGGGGAGGAATCTCGGGACCTGGCATTTTTCCTCTGAGCCTGAGGATCGTAGCAGATTTGTGCCGCGAGTTTCCGGAGGCCGAGATCGTTGGATGTGGAGGGATCTCCTCGGGAGAGGACGCACTGGCCTATTTGAGTGTGGGAGCCTGCGCGGTCCAGGTCGGAACAGCCAACTTCGTCGATCCGCGTGCGAGTTCTGGAGTCGCTCGCGAATTGGCCGTGATCTGTGGCACGCTTGGGGTACGAGACGTCCGTGAGCTTCGGGGTCGACTAGAGGAGAACGACCTGCGCAGAGCGCGCAAGGTGAGCAGAAATGGAGTACCTACCGGTGACTAGGAGTATCGAAGAAGTCCGTGCCAAGCTCGCGCTCGCACTCGATGTAGACGACCTCGTGGTCGCGACGAGGCTCGCGCGGATGTTGAGTCCATATTTTTCTACGGTCAAGGTTGGCCTCGAGCTGTTCTCTGCGACCGGTCCAGAGTCGGTGGGAGCGCTTGCGAACCTGGGCTACGACGTTTTCTTGGACCTGAAGCTCCATGACATTCCAACCACAGTGCGCAAGGCATCGAAGGTGCTTGGCGGCGTCGGGGCGACCTATCTCACCCTTCACGCATTCGGCGGCGTCGAAATGCTACGCGCGGGAGTGGAGGGCCTTGCTGAGGGCGCGGCAGAGGCGGGCGCGACCGCCCCGACTGCGCTCGCGGTGACCATACTGACCTCCGATGGAGGAGCGCCGAGCCATATTCTGCCTGCGAGACTCGCCGTGGCGCTCGATGCGGACTGTGGAGGCTACGTATGTGCTGCGGCGGATCTGCCCATCGCCCGTGAGGTCGCACCCAAGCTCTTCAGTGTGGTTGCGGGGATCCGGCCGGCCGGCAGTGACCGTCATGATCAGACCCGTGCCTCCACGCCTGAGGAGGCGCTTGGCAATGGTGCAGACCTCCTTGTGATCGGTCGTGCGGTCACCGAGGCGGATGACCCTGTGGCTGCCGCAGAGGGGATTTTTGGCTCGCTCGCCTCGCTGCCAGCCTAAAAAAACCTGGGGATTTTTGGCGAAACGTCGGCAAATGTGAACTAACTCGGATAGCTTGCGTTTATGCCATTGCCACCATCATTATCACCAGAACAGCGCGCCGCAGCCCTAGAGAAGGCCGCTGAGGCACGCAAGGCTCGTGCAGATCTTAAGAATGAGCTCAAGCTCGGTCACATCACGTTGGAGTCACTCCTCGAGCGTGCATCGAAAGAGGAGCTCGTTGGCAAGATGAAGGTCATCTCGGTGCTCGAGAGCTTGCCTGGAATCGGCAAGGTCAAGGCTCGGAAGCTCATGGCGGAGATCGGCGTCTCGGAGACCCGTCGACTCCAGGGTCTCGGGGCAAACCAGAAGATCCGTCTTATCGAAGAGACGACCAAGTCCTGATCATCGTAGTCTGTGGGCCAGGTGGCGTGGGAAAGGGTACCGTCGCCACCCGGCTCTCAGAGGTAGTACACGATCTAACGCTCTCTCGATCTTGGACGACTCGTCAGCGCAGAGATGGTGAGTCCGAAGGGGCGTACACCTTTGTGAGCCGTAAGGCATTCGAGGAGGCGCGTGATCGTGGAGTGTTCTACGAATGGGCGGAGTTCAATGGTGAGCTGTATGGCACACCCAATGCTGAGCTTGCCCCTCATGGCGATCTCCTACTCGAGATCGACGTGCAAGGTGCTGAGTCCGTTCGGGCTCGGGACCACGATGCGCTGATCGTGCTTCTCCTTCCTCCCTCGATGGATGATCTCGAGGCCCGTATGAGGAACAGAGGCGATCACCCCGACAAGATTGCGGAGCGTTTAGCGATTGCCAATGCCGAAATCGTGCGCGCACGTAAGGTCTGCGATGTCGAGGTAGTGAACCAAGATGTCGAGGAGGCGGTGCGCATGATCTCGACTATCATTGATGAGGCTCGATCGCAAGGTCGAGTGCAAGACTAGACCGAGGAGTCGGATTGTCAGAGTCTCGTTCGATGATGTCCCCCCAG
>JBMFXL010000282.1:0-2940 GCA_049964275.1 Acidimicrobiales bacterium
GTGGAGTACTTCTTGTCGTCGAACCATGACGACGCCTCAATTCTCTTACAAAAATTCGAGCGATCGCAGATGAATGCCGCGAGAGTTGGTGATGCAATTGTCTTCGCGGAGAGGTCAGCCGAGCTAGGGGCCGAAGGAACTCAAGCGCGTGACATCAACATTCTCCCAGGTTATCTTGCAAAGGCACCAGGTGCCTTCATCAACCGAGTGAATTGTGCGCGGAACGGGAGGTTACTAGAGATGCGTCTCGAGCGCCGTACCGTCCGGCGTGCCTAGTCCTGTGCAAGGGTCCCATCCGGTGCTGGCTTGATAGCCACCATTGCCCCCAGACGTGATGTCGTAGAAGTCAGCTTCGCCGAGCTGGTAGAGGGAAGGGTTGACGAATCCGAGCGGGGTGCTCCTTCCTGAGTTGATCAATGTGATCAACGCCGACCAGAGCGGTGCGACCGCACTCGTCCCGCCGAAGACGGTGTCTGTTCCATCGACTCTTATGCGATACCCCGTTTGAGGATCTGCGTCCCCAGCCACATCGGGCACACCACGTCCGATGAATCCGCTGGCCGACGGCGGGACGTTGGCACTCTGTTGATAGGCGGGAAGATTGAAAAGCGTACTTACTCCACCCCCGGTGGCCCCTCCTTGGGGAAGATCGTTCCAGACGGTCTCGGAGAGCCGAATGGTGCCGTTGCTCTCGAGGCGGGTACCACCGCACGCAAGTGACCAGGGACTCGAGGCGGGAAAATCGACGTGATCGCTACCGTCGTTCACCCCATCGGTCGCTCCGTTGTCTCCAGCAGCAACAGCCACCGTCACTCCGAGCTGGGCTGCATCGGCGAGCTGAGCGCTCAAGGCGCTGATCGCAGATGGCGAATACGACGACTCCGGTGCACCCCAGGAGATCGAAAGTGCTGATGGACGATGGGTAGTGTCATGAAGCGCAGTGGCAAGTGCATTGGCAAATCCCTGGTTGGTGTTGGGCGCGAAGTAGACAGCGATCTGTGCTTGGGGAACCAGAGATCCAATGATCTCGATGTCGAGCACGACCTCTCCGTCTGCACTACTTGGGCTGCCGGTCGGCGCATTCGAGGCACCATCGACACCGATGACCGCAATGGCCGGCAGGGACTGGCCCTGCGACGCGAAGTAGGTCGAGAGATCTGAGCTCTCGAAGCCCCCACCGAGCTCGATGATCCCTACGCACTCGCCTTTTCCTCCATTTTGGAGCGGATATCGATACACATGCGCGACATCGGTGGGGAGATAGCCCGCACCAGGGTTGAGTTGTGGTCGAATCTGTGCACGTAACATCGGCGTGGTGTCGGTTCCGAGCACTGCGACCACGGTCATATGGAGGGGCTCGGGTAGCACGATGTCTTCGATGTGTGCAATGTGACCCTCGGGGGTTTGCCTCAATGTGATTCCGAAGGCTCGCTGAATATCACGTGCGCTCCCTCGTGCATGGAGTCTTCGCGAAGGCTGGTGGAGGTCGGTCATGACCAGGTCGAAGCTTCGAATGGCCGCCATGGTGGTTTCTATGTCGTGAAAGCTTGCCCCGCGAAGCCTCGCGAAGTCGTGATGTGCCAGTCGTACGACTGGCTCGCTCGGAGAGGGCTCGGGAAGCGGTGAGCGAAGAAACAAGGTCAAGTTAACCTGGTGATCATCGGGGAGCGCTGGCGATTCTTCGGGACGAACTTCTGTACGTCCCGTCCCTTGTAGTCTCCGCATTCTTTGTGCGTCGGTCATCTATATGCCTCCTAGCTATGACCCTATCCATTTGCATGGGTGATGAGGTGGAATGGCGCGCTAGGTTTCCTAGATGGACGATGCAAGTTCTCAGATCGGAGCAACGATCGAGCGGCTTCGAGATCGTGAGCCCTGGGTGCCTTGGGAAGCGTATCTCAGCGCAACCCTGAGACTCCGTGTTGCAGACGGCTGGGAGACGCTGTACTCCACGAAACTTGGCTATCGAGTTGACTTCTTCTCAGCTCGCCTTGGCATGCCGTTTGGGATCATTACTGGGTGGAACCCGCGAGGTAGGGATGCGACAGAGCGGGAGAATCGCACGAACGATCACGAACTTCATATCGCGCTGTGCGAGAGCGGAGGCAAGATCCACCGAGCAAGGGGCTCGTCGGAGAATGGCGATTATTTCGAGGAAGGGTGGGCGTGCTCTGGACTCTCGCTTCGGTATCACTCGGTGCTTGCCGCTCGATTTCGCCAAATCGCGTTCTATTGGTGTACCGCATCGGAGCTTTGGTGCGTGACGGCGGATCTTACTGACTGGCTCCTCGTTTCGAGCCTCTACAACCAGGGTGAGTAAAGGTTATGTCTACTTTCTGCCGATGGAACGAGAACGACGATTGCACGGAGGTCAGCGTGGGGAGTAGGCGTAAATTCAGGGAAACCGTACGCTCCATGGGAATCGTGGGCATTGGTGTGCTCTCCCTTTTCCTGGCGACCATGCTCCTGCCACAACCCTCGCGAGTGCATTCGATCCATGGAGCCGACGGACATGCCTTGCCAACCGTGCAGCTTCCCCGGCTTACGCCTACCTCGGCGCAGATTGCACCTGGCTATTGGGAGGTCGCCTCAGACGGAGGCATTTTCTCGTTCGGAAGCGCCGGCTTCCATGGCTCGATGGGGGGACATCCCCTCAACCAGCCGGTCGTTGGCATGGCTCCCACGCCTGACGGCCAGGGCTACTGGCTTGTCGCCTCAGACGGCGGCATCTTTACCTTCGGCGATGCGCAGTTCCATGGCTCGATGGGGGGACATCCCCTCAACCAGCCGGTCATTGGCATGGCTCCCACGCCTGACGGCCAGGGCTACTGGGAGGTCGCCTCAGACGGCGGCATCTTTACCTTCGGCGATGCGCAGTTCTATGGCTCAGCAGGTGGTGTGACGATTCCCGGCCATGTGGTCGCAATGGTTCCCACTGTC
>JBMFXL010000283.1:0-2917 GCA_049964275.1 Acidimicrobiales bacterium
AGCTGCGATCACGACGTCACCGGTCTTGAGTGGGAGGCTGACGATAGTTGGGATCAATGCACCGAGTACCCACCCGAGTTGGAATCGCATCTCATAGCGAGCGAAGGTCTTTCCATGGCGATGCGCCGCGACGTGGTGCTGAACGATGGCATCGAAGGCAAGCTTTCCGCCTGAGGCAACGAGACCAACGAGGAAGGCAAGCGCGATCTCGGCTGCGATACTCCCTTGCTCGGCCGCGGCGAGTGCACCTGCCGCTTCGACCAAGAGTGCAAGTACCAAGATGGTGGACTCCCGCATGACCCGTCGGATGCGAGGCGTGATGAGGGTAGCGAGCGCGGAGCCTGCCGCACTCGCGCCGAGCGCGAGCGCATAGACGTAGGTGTGACTTCCCTGTCGCTTGAGTTCAAACGCGACCAAGAAGGTGAAGAATCCCACGCCTGCCCGTAGCACCGCCATCGCGGAGGAGGCTACGAGGGTCTGGGAGTACCCGCCAGCGGCGCGCTGTCGCTGTCGTGTGGATTCGGTGCGGGCGCCCGTCGCCTGTTCGGGAACCCGATACTCCGTGGAACCCTTGCGCTGACCGTCGAGGGTGGTTCTGTTGCGGAGATGGGGGACCTGGAGCACGAGAAGCACGAGGGGAATGATTTCGAGACGCAGCACCCATGGGGCGCCAAGGAACGGAATCTTGAGGACTCCGCCGGCGATGGCGCCGCCAATGAGACCGACGATGGCACCGAGGAGCGAGAGATTGGCGTTGGCCTTGACAAGTATCGAGGTGGCGTTGCGCGCCCCGTCGGCACCTCGTTCCTCCGACGACGTCCGTTGATACCCGAGGAGGTCTGGGACGAGCGCGGCCTTGGTGATGAGATAGAGCTTGGATGCAACGAGGGAGAGGAGTGCTTCGGGGAAAAGCAGTACCGAGTGGACGTTGAAGGACATGAGTAGGGCCGCCATGATTCGGCCGACCCCAGAGACAACGATCGCTCCTCGCCGGAATCGTGCGCCCCGATCGATGGCGGGCGCGAGAAGCGGAGCGACGATCGCGAATGGTGCGACCGTGAGCGCGAGGTAGAGCGCGACCTTCGATTTGGCTTCGGTGGGGGAGATGGAGAAGAACAGTGAACCCGCCAGCGCGACGGTGGTTGCCACGTCGGCCACAGTGGAGAGGGCTTGGAGACGCCGGAGAATTCCAATGGGGTGATCCAACGAGAAGAAGCGTTGGAGTCCCTCGTTGGTCCGGGAGCTTAGGGCTGCCGCGACGCGTCTGGGTTCCACGGTTCCATGCTACGGCTGAGCGACCGATCGACGGTTGGCGAGGGAGGCAATGTGGCGATCGCCCGATGATGCCGATGTTCCTGTCACGGTCGTCGCCTACGATTGCCTTCGAGACGCCGGCTGGAAAGGGCACCATTGGCATTTCACTTCGTGCACGCCTCCGATCTTCATCTCGATACCCCCTTTGGCGGGCTCCGTCGTTTCGACGAACGGCTCGGTACGGTACTCAGGGAGTCCACGCTTCGCGCGTTCGATCGCGTGTGTGATCTCGCGATCGAGTATGACGCAAGTTTTCTCCTCCTCGCAGGGGACATCTACGACGGACCTGAGCGTGGACTCCGTGCGCAACGTCACCTTCGTGATCGGCTTGCCGATCTCGGGAGTCAGGGTATCCGCACCTTCATCGTGCAGGGAAACCATGACCCGTTGCGAGATGGATACTCTGCGATTGGAGCGCTGCCGGAGTATGTGAAGATCTTCCCGCCTCATCGCTCGGAGCCCGAGCGCTTTGTCGCGAAGGACGGTACGCCGATCGAGGTGCAAGGCGTCTCCTACGCAGAGAAGGCTGAGCGGGATGATCTGAGCCGGTACTTTCTTCGACCAGAGGAGGGGCGTTTTGGTGTTGGGGTGCTTCACGCATCGGTAGGCAACCACACTGCGCACGAGCCCTACTCACCGACGACCGTGGCGCAACTCTCCTCCTACGGCTTCGACTACATCGCACTCGGCCATATCCACGGATTCGAGGTGCTCCAGCCCTTTGGACCTGCGATCGTCTATAGCGGGAACACTCAGGGACTCTCGCCAAAGCCGACCGAGCGAGGAATCAAGGGAGCGGTAGTGGTGGATGTGGACGATGACCTCGGCCTGCACATTGCACACCGCCCGACCTCTGTGGTGGTCTTCGACCTCATCGAGCTTGACCTCACTAGTGCGTCGAACCAGAATGAGCTTCGCTTGGCGCTCGCCGATCATCTTGAGGAGCGGGACATTCCTCCTGAGGTGGAGGCGCAGGTGGTACGCGTTCATGCGCGCATTGCGCCCGACCTCGACCTGACGAGCGCACAGGTCGATGCCTTGGTCGGCGACCTCAATGGCGTGTCATGGGATCATGGACGTGGACGTACCTTCGTGGAATCACTCGAGATCGAGCGTCCCCCTATGAAGGTCGTCGATCTCGAACGCGCGAACGTCATTTATCGGGCACTCACCGAGATTGCGGGGAGTGATGCATTCCTCGAAGAGGTCAAAACCCTTGGCTCGCTCGATCTCAGGGTCGACCTTGCAGATGCAGCCGAGGACGAACGTCCACCGCTGTCGCCTCGGGAGGTCGCTGATGCCTCACTCTCACGCATTGCACGAGCATTGGAGATGACCGGTGAGGATTGAACACATCGAGGCCATCCTTGGGGACGGACGTACACTCACTGTCCCTGCCCTTGGTGAACACTTCTCTCTCGTGGTCGGCAACAACGAGGCTGGAAAGTCGTCGCTTCGACGCGTGGTCCGCGACACCGTATTCCCTCCGCCACGGCCGAGGGGCAACCAAAGAAAGCTCCGGACCGAAGCGGGCATGATTGCGGTGGAGACACCCTTCGGTCCTGTGCGGCTGTTCTCTCCATTGCAGCCTCCCATCGGGGAG
>JBMFXL010000284.1:0-2912 GCA_049964275.1 Acidimicrobiales bacterium
CACGAATTTATCTTGGTCGCCGCGAGCTTCTCTTCAACCTATCAGAGTCGGTTCGGAGGTCGGTGTTAACGCAGTGTTCACACGCTGTCGCGAGTGGTAAGTGCCACCCTCGTTAGCCTGTTTGACGGAATTGCCCCAGCTCGGGATTCGGATCGCGAACCTCCGGGCATGATCCATGAGGAGGACCATGAAGCCAAGGACGCCCGCAGAGGTGCTACGACTCGCCAAGGACGAAGGCGTAGAGATTGTGGACCTTCGGTTCTGTGACATGCCGGGAATGATGCAACACTTCTCCGTCCCGGTGTCGCAGCTGACCGAGGATTCATTCCGAGAGGGTTTTGGTTTCGACGGCTCGTCCATTCGAGGTTTCAAGTCGATCAATGAGTCGGACATGCTGTTGATGCCCGATCCGAACACCGTCGTGATCGATCCGTTCCGTCAGCACAAAACGCTCAACCTCAACTGCTATATCTACGACCCACTGACGCTCGAGCCGTACTCTCGCGATCCCCGGTTCATTGCGAAAAAGGCGGAGGAGTATCTGAAGACGACCGGTATCGCCGATACTGCGTATTTTGGTCCGGAAGCCGAGTTCTTCATTTTCGACGATGTTCGTTACCACCAGGACATGCACTCGGCGAGCTTCTCGGTCGATTCCTCTGAGGGTGAGTGGAACACGAACCGTGATGAGGGCCCCAACCTTGGCTACAAGCTGCGCGTCAAAGGTGGTTATTTCCCGGTATCACCGTCCGACAAGTTCCAGGACCTCCGGTCGGAGATGATTCTTGTCATGCAGTCGCTCGGGATAGACATCGAAGTACAGCACCACGAGGTGGCGACTGCTGGCCAGGCTGAGATCGACATGCGTTTCGATACCTTGCTGCGGATGGCAGACAAGTTGATGCTGTATAAGTACGTCGTCAAGAGCGTGGCGCACGCGAACGGACATACGGCGACCTTCATGCCCAAGCCGCTCTTCCAGGACAATGGCTCAGGCATGCATACCCACCAATCGCTTTGGAATGGTGACCAGCCGCTCTTCTACCAAGAGGGTACGTATGCCAACCTCTCCGATATCGCTCGCTGGTACATCGGTGGCATCTTGAAGCATGGTGCATCAATTCTTGCCTTTGCGGCCCCGACGACGAACTCGTACAAGCGTCTTGTTCCAGGGTACGAAGCACCGGTCAATTTGGTGTACTCACAGCGGAATCGTTCTGCAGCCTGCAGAATCCCTACGTACTCGGGTTCTCCGAAAGCCAAAAGAGTGGAGTTCAGGTGCCCCGACGCCTCCTCGAACCCGTATCTGGCGTTTGCCGCGATGTTGATGGCTGGACTCGACGGCGTTCGGAACAAGATCGAACCGCCCCTACCCGACGATCGCGATCTCTTCGAGCTGGAGGGTGCTGAGGCGAAGGCGGTGCCTCAGGTGCCTGCATCCCTTGAAGCAGCGCTCGACGCACTTGAAGCAGATCACCAGTATTTGCTCGAGGGAGGTGTCTTCACCCAAGACGTCATCGACACGTGGGTGGATTACAAGCGACTTCATGAAGCGGACCAGATTCGCCTGCGGCCGCACCCTTACGAGTTCTATATGTACTACGACATCTAGGCAGTCGATCTCCTCGTCGAGAGATGGTGTGCACGAACAGCGGATTCTCCGCTGTTCGTGTCTGCTTTACCGTCTTCGGCTGCGTAGCCTCTCCCGCTACCATGGACTTCATGGCAAGACGCCTTCGACTCGCTGCAGCACAACTCAACCTTCGAGTGGGTGATATTCCCTTCAATGTCGATCGCATTACGTCCGCAATCGAAGAAGCAGAGGCCCTTGGAGTCGAGGTCATTGCATTCCCTGAGTTGACGATCACCGGCTACCCGCCGGAAGATCTGTTGCTCAAACCCTCTTTCGTCGAATCGAATGTGGCTGCGATCCATGAGGTGGCGAAGTTCACCACGGGGAGGGAGATCGTGGCGGTGGTCGGCTTTGTAGACGTGGAAGACGACCTGTACAACGCCGCTGCGCTCTGTGCTGGCGGGACCATACAGGCACGAGCGCACAAGCAATTGTTGCCGAACTACGGTGTCTTCGACGAGGCGCGATACTTCAGACCCGGTAGATCGTCCGAAGCGTTTCAGCTCGGGGATGTCCGCATCGGAATGTCCATCTGTGAAGACATCTGGTCGCCATCCGGTCCAATTTCTGAGCTTGCGGAGCGTGGCGTCGACCTTATCGTCAACATCAACGCGTCTCCGTACGCGATGGGCAAGGCCGAAGTGCGTACACGAATGCTTTCAACCCGTGCGGCGGATAACTCGGTAGGAATCCTCTACGTCAATCTTGTGGGGGGTCAAGACGAGCTCGTGTTCGACGGTGGTTCCTTGCTTATTGGCGCAGACGGGGAGGTGTACGACCGGAGCGGTCGATTCACCGATGAGCTCACAGTCTTCGAGTATGAAGTCACCGAACGCTACCGAAAGCGACTGATGGATCCGCGTGGAGCGAAGCCCACGCGCGTGGACGCTAGACCGGTGCAGCGCTCGCTTGCGCGACGCATTGCATTCCCAGACTCGGTGAGAAGTCGTCGGCGAGTGATCTACGGTGTGCCAATGCGCGATGAACGCTCTGCCGAAGCGTGGAGCAAACCAGGTGAGGAGATGGAGGACGTCTACCACGCCGTGGTTCTTGGTACACGTGACTACGTGAGGAAGAATGGCTTCCCTGGTGTGCTCGTTGCGCTCTCGGGAGGTGTGGACTCTGCGCTGGTGGCCACCATCGCCACCGACGCCCTCGGTACTGAGGGCGTGCGTACGGTGGGTCTCCCTTCGAAATACTCCTCAGAGGGATCGATCGACGATGCACGACAGCTTGCGTTGAATCTTGGAATCTCCTACGAAGTGATCTCGATTTCCGC
>JBMFXL010000285.1:0-2889 GCA_049964275.1 Acidimicrobiales bacterium
GGGCGGGTCATCGCTCTCGAGAATCCGCTCTAAGATACGCCAGGTCTCCTCCACTGCATCCTCGCGGGTGAAGAGCGACCGGTCCCCATCGAGCGCGCGTTTCAGGAGCAGCTCATAGGGCTCAGGCGGCGCACCGAGTTCACGCTCGAAGAGCACGTCGAGGTGAACCGGCGAGTATCGAGAGCCTTCTCGAGGATTTGAGAGCACCACGAGTCGGACTCCCGGATCGGGGTCGATCCGCAAGACAAGTTGATTGGCACTATAGGACGCGAGGTCGCCCACCGAGCCAAACGAGGGTGGCCTACGAAAGATCAGTCGCACCTCGGTGACCTGGGTGCTCATCGCCTTGCCGGCGCGGATGAAGAAAGGTACGCCCGCCCATCGCGTGTTGGAGACCTGTAATTGCAGAGCGATGAAGGTTTCGGTATTCGATGCCGGATCGACTCCCGTGATCGAACGATACCCCTCGTACTGCCCGCGCACCACGCGACTTGGATCAACTGCCTCGATCGATCGCAGGACCTCCACCTTGCGGTCCCAGAGAGGGTCATAGCCTTCAAATGAGGGCGCCTCCATGGCCACCAGTGCGAGCACCTGCATGAGATGGTTCTGCACCACGTCACGCAGTGCCCCGTTGTGGTCGTAGAACGCTCCTCGATCCTCGACCCCGAAATCCTCAGCCATGGTGATCTGGACCTCTCGGACGTGATCACGATTCCATAGCGGCTCGAAGAGCTCGTTTGCAAAGCGAAGGGTCAAGACGTCTCGGAGCGGCTGCTTTCCGAGGAAATGGTCGATACGGAGAATTTGGTCCTCCTCCAAGAAGGAGTGAAGCCCTTTATTGAGCGCACGGGCAGACACGAGATCGTGCCCGAAGGGCTTTTCGAAGATCACCCGTGCACCGGCAGCTAAGCCGGCGTCGGAGATACCCTTGGCGGCGTCGGCAAAGAATCGCGGTGGAATCTCCAAATAGAACAGCGGATGCTTCACCGTCCCAAGCCGGTCACGCAGCGCAGAATAGGTCGAAGGGTCATCGAACGAACCCTTGACATATCCCAATCGTTTGGCGAGACGTTCGAGTGCACCACGATCGGGCGAGGCCTCACGAGCCTTGATCGCCGATTCCATGGCGTTGCGCAGGGCGTGGTCATCCCAGTCATCGAGGGCTACCCCGATGATGGGGAGCGCGAGCGAATGCGCGCATTCCAATCGATAGAGCGCGTGAAACGTCATCTTCCTCGCGAGATCACCGGAGATTCCGAAGATGACCAGCACATCCGCCTGCCACGCTTCTTGCGTCACCGAGACCGGAGCTCGATTCCCCATTCCATCACCACCTTCTCCTTTGGCGCAACCAATTGCACACCTTCACCCGATCGAAACGCCCCGGGAGGAGCGGTCATCGGCTCGATCGCGAGACCACGACGGCGTCGATCCGGTGCCAAAGTGTCACCGCTGAACAGCTGCACGTAGTCGAAGTGTTCATCCATCCAGAGGGTCACTTCACGTTCATCAGGGCGTCGAACATCCACTCGCAACCTGCCATCACTGCCCCGAATACCGCCTCGGAGCACACCATCGAGCACCTGGTCCCCAACGATCCGCCCTGACCGGAAGTCATACGCTGAGCCATCGACCTCTTGCCACCCCACGAGTTCACCTCGCGCGTCCATCGTCGCGAACTCAAGACCGGGTACGCGTATCAAAAGATCGTCAACATGGGCGTCCTCTCCGGCCGCAACGTAGGGATGGTGGCCGAGCGCGAAGGGGCAGGTCTCCATACCTAGGTTGTGGACCTCCACCCGTACCCTCAGACCTGCCTCGTCCAGCGAATAGGTCACCGCCAGCTGAAGCGCAAACGGATATCCAGGGCTTGGCCACAAGAGGTGTTCGAGGGTCACGGCGTCGGTGACGTGCAGGCTGCACGCAAATGGCTGCCAACGGAGCAGGCCGTGAATCGCCGCTCCATGACTCGGATCACTCAGATCGAGTTGACACTCCCTACCACCAAACGCATAACGACCCGTCGGTATACGATTCGGCCACGGCGCGAGGAGCGCTCCGTGGGCGCCGTCGGAGAGCGCATCAACCGCAAATGGCTCAAGAATCGCAATGCCGTCAACATCGAGCCGCCTGATACTTGCTCCGACCTCGGTCGCAACGAGGCGAATGGGTCCAGAGCTGATCTCGTACTGACGGCCTGATGGAGAGAACGACGCGGATCCCACCTCTTTCGATCAAGCCCACCCTAGCACTGCTCCTCCAACGCGCCACAAACGGTGCGTTGGAGGAGCCCATCTCGTTGCGCTGAAACGGCCAGGGTCGGGCCGTGAGTCAAACCGCAGCGAGCGCCTTTTCGAGCAGGCTGGCCACCTCGCTCGTCAACTCGGGATGGCCAGGCATGAGAGCGCGAGGATCCGCCGCGGACACGGTGGTCGAACCGTCGTACTCGGCGAGCACGACATTGCAGGGTAAGAGCAATGCCATGGATGGATCCGCGTGCAATGCCTTACTCGCAAAGACCGGATTGCACGCGCCCAATATCTTGAGCGGAGGACGGTCTTCACCGAGCTTCTCGTGAAGTGTCGCGGCAAGGTCGATCTCGGTAAGCACCCCAAATCCGACCGTACGAAGCGCCTCTCTCACCCGCACCTCGGTCTCCCCGATAGGCGCTCCCACCACGACCGAAATTGCATCCATATCAAGCTCCTCTCTCATACAAACATGCATCACACGCAAGCCACTTCTCCGTGCGCGGTAGGCAGTGAGAACCGACCCGCTCCGACGTCAATCGCTTCCTCACGTTCCAACCTCCACCGACACGAAATATTCTCGGCTCTCATCGGTGTCGTTGCTAGATCCGAAGATCCCTTCCTCGCCTACGCATAG
>JBMFXL010000286.1:0-2882 GCA_049964275.1 Acidimicrobiales bacterium
GACCAAGATAAATTCGTGGCAGGAAATGGTGCGGTGCAAAGCCAGATCGATTACGTAATGAGGACCGTTGAAGAACGGCGAATCAAGTTCATCCAGCTCTGGTTCTCAGACGTCTTGGGCATACCAAAATCCTTCCAGATCACTCCTGCAGAGCTCGAGGGAGCTCTGCGCGAAGGTATGACCTTCGACGGCTCGGCGATCGATGGGTTCTCTCGAGTACAAGAGAGCGACGTGCTCGCAAAGCCAGATCCGACGACTTTCAGCATCCTCCCTACCTCTGACCACGTTGGTCGAATGCTCTGCGATATCTCCAACCTGGATGGCACACCTTTCGAGGGATGTCCGCGAAACGTGCTTCGGCGCGCCCTCGATCGGTCGAGTCGGCAAGGATACACCTTCTTTGCCGCACCAGAACTTGAGTATTTCTACTTCAAAGATGGCGACCCGGCTTCTAAGCCGAAACCCCTCGACTTCGGTTCGTACTTCGAACTCACCCTCGCCGATTTCCCGACCGATCTTCGGCGTGAGACCGTACTCGCGCTCGAGGAGATGGGAATACCGGTTGAATACTCCCAGCACGAGGATGCCCCATCCCAGCATGAGATCGACCTTCGTTATACGGACGCACTCACCATGGCCGACAATATCCTCAGCGTGCGACTCCTCGTCAAGCAGCTCGCCATGACGAACGGTGTGCATGCATCCTTCATGCCTAAACCTCTCGAGGGGGTACAAGGATCCGGCATGCATACGCACTTCTCGCTCTTCCGAGGTGCTGACAACGCGTTCTACAATCCTGACGACCCGCAAATGCTCTCCGATACCGCAAAGGGCTTTATCGCCGGGGTGCTGATGCACGCCGAGGAAATCACCGCCGTTACGAACCAGTGGGTCAATTCCTACAAGCGACTCGTGTTCGGCTACGAGGCACCCATCTACGTGTCCTGGGCCCGCAACAACCGATCTGCGCTCATCCGGGTGCCAGTCTCCAAGAACAACAACCCGGACTCCGCGCGTATCGAATACCGGGCTCCTGATCCCGCATGTAACCCCTATCTTGCATTTGCCGTCGTACTTGGTGCGGGCCTAGCAGGAATCGAACGTGGTTACGAACTTCCATCCGAGACCTACGAGAATCTCTACGAGCTCTCGCCTCGAGAACTCGACAAACTTGGCATACGAGCGCTTCCGGGAAACCTCGACGACGCTATCAAGAAAATGGAGAAATCTGAACTCGTTCAGGGTGTCCTCGGGGATCACGTCTTCGAATGGTTCATACGAAATAAGAGAGACGAGTGGGGATCGTACAAGGCCCACGTCTCGCAGTTCGAACTCGATCGCTATCTCCGGGTGCTCTAGGCCTTGGATCAGCTTCTCGTCTTCCCTGAGTCGCCGCAGCCGGCCCTGACCAAGGCGCTCGAGGCGCTCGGGTATCCCCACCTGACTGCGTCGACTCCGGAGCGTGCCACTCGCCTCGAGCCTGACGATGGCTGGTCGGGCGCGATCATATGCGCAGACGGAGACCGAGAGGGAGCATTCCAGATGGCGCGTGCGCTTCGAAAACGCGACACACCACTTGAGCCCGTGCTGCTGGTCGTCGAACATGGACAGATCACTCAGCTCGATCTCCGCGAAGACCTCTTTGATGACTTCATCATCAGCCCAATCGAACAGGTAGAACTCGACGTTCGACTCAAGCATCTCTTTTGGAGAACCGGACGCGGTATCCGTCCTGAACTCATCGAGTACGGACCGCTCACGATGAATCTCGAGACCTACCAGGCTGCGCTTGAGGCAACACCACTCGATCTCACGTTCATGGAGTACGAGCTACTCAAGTTCCTCGCCTCTCATCCCGGAAAGGTCTTCACTCGCGAGACCCTGCTCTCTCGAGTATGGGGATATGAGTACTACGGGGGCGCAAGGACCGTCGACGTCCATATCCGTCGGCTCCGTGCAAAACTCGGCGAACGTCATGAAGGCCTCATCCAGACGGTACGTTCAGTCGGTTACCGTTTCGGTCAAACTCGCTGGTCTTCCTCCAACTGACGAACGCAAAAGAGGAGGGCACCGCGGTGTCCTCCTCTTAAATCCGACGCGAATTCGCTTACGAGAAAGACGAACCACATCCGCAGGTCTTGGTAGCGTTCGGGTTCGAGATATGAAATCCCGCGCCCTGAAGACCGTCTTTATAATCGAGCGTCGCACCCTTGATCAACGCCGCCGACTGGGGGTCGACCGCAACCCGGACGTTCTCAAAATTCGAGACGATGTCGCCCTCTTCCAACTCAGAGTCGAAGAACATGTCGTAGCTGTATCCAGAACACCCACCCGGCTTCACCGCGATACGAAGCACGAGTTCGTCGGAACCCTCTTCTTGGGAGAGTAGCTCCGTAATCTTCGAAACTGCAGTTGCGCTGAGCTCGATCGTCTTCGGCTTCCTACCAATACTTACTGAGCTGACTGCCACATCACACCTCCGCCTACACGGCATACTCCGAGACCTTTAGAAAACAACGTAGCAGCATTGTACTTCCGACGCCGCCCGCGCCTCTTCCTGGGTAATCGGGCGACGCCATCTAAGATGACTTCGTGGAACACCCCTCAGAGGCTTCGCTCATTGACTCTTTACGGACAATCGTGGATCCGGAGCTTGGCGCCAACATTGTCGAACTTGGCATGGTCAAGTCGATCGACTTCGAGTCGAGCGACACTGTGGTCGCCACTATCGCGCTCACTACGCTCTCGTGCCCACTTCGATCCCGCCTCCAAAAGCAAATCCGCGACAGCCTCACCCAACTTCCCGAGATCGCTGCGGTCAGCGTACGGGTGACAGAGATGTCCAAGGACGAGCGACGACACGCCATGGTGACAGCTCGACG
>JBMFXL010000287.1:0-2880 GCA_049964275.1 Acidimicrobiales bacterium
ATGGGGTTCGGCTCTTGCTCGCGACCTTGGTGGTGACCTCCGCATCGGACGTATTTGCCTACTTCGGTGGCCAAGTGCTTGGAAAGCACAAGATGGCTCCATCGATAAGTCCCTCGAAGACGTATGAGGGCTTCGCGATCGGTGCGGTTGCGTCGGTGGTACTTGGGTTCGTGATCTCGGGCCACATCCACCCGTTGACGCCGCTAGATGGACTGATCCTCGGCGCCGTGGCGGCAGTTGTGACGCCGATCGGTGATCTAGCCGAGTCGATGATTAAGCGCTCGCTCAATGTGAAGGATGCTTCCAATCTGCTTCCAGGGCATGGGGGTTTCCTCGATCGCATCGATGGGGTGCTCTTCATGCTCCCTACTGCCTATTTCTTGTTCCGCTTCCTGCACATCGGCTGAGCGGGTCCATGCAGCGAATCGCACTGTTTGGCTCAACGGGCTCGATCGGAGATCAGACCCTGCAAGTAGTCGAGGAGATGCCTGATCGTTACCGCATCGATCTGCTTGTTGCACGAAGATCGGTCAAGGAACTCGCCGCGCAGGCCCAACGCGTGAACCCTCGATTCGTTGCCATCGCCGAGGAGTCATTGCGACCAGTACTCAGCTCCTTGGTGCCCCAGGGTACCTCTGTGGTCTCCTTTGAGGAAGCTCTCACACTCACCGATGAGGTCGATGTCGTGCTCAATGCGGTGATGGGCTTCGCAGGGCTGCCTGTCACTCGTGCTGCGCTCACCGCAGGTCGGAGGCTTGCCCTCGCGAACAAGGAATCCCTTATCGCTGCAGGGGAACTCGTTGATGAGTGGAGGCAGGAGGGCAAGGGTGAGATCATCCCGGTTGATTCAGAGCACTCGGCGATTTTTCAGTGTCTCGGGGGGAGCGTTACAAAGGGACGTGGAGTGGAGGCACTCATCCTTACTGCCTCAGGAGGACCCTTTCGCACGTGGACGACCGAGTCGCTTGATCATGTGACGATCGACGATGCGCTTGCACATCCGACCTGGAAGATGGGTCGCAAGATCACCGTAGATTCTTCCACTCTCGTGAATAAGGGCCTCGAGGTGATAGAGGCACATTTTCTCTTTGACGTCGATTACGACAATATCGAAGTAGTGGTACACCCCCAGTCGATTGTGCACTCCATGGTGCGCTTTACCGACGGGTCGGTACTTGCTCAGCTTTCCGAGCCCGACATGAGGCTCCCTATTGCCGTGGCGCTCGCATATCCCGAGCGCGCCCCGACCTCCTTTGGAGATCTTGGATTCTCACAGGCACGTACGCTCACCTTCGAGTCTCCTCGACTCGATGATTTCCGAGGTCTTGGCGTCGCCTTTCGGGCTGGTCGACTCGGGGGAGGCGCACCTTGTTGGTTCAATGCGACAAACGAGGTTCTGGTGGAGGCGTTCCTTGAAGGCGCCATCTCTTGGCGGGCTATTGGGGAACTCTTAGATGATTCCCTGGAAGCGTTTGTACCTTGTCCTATGACGTCAATCGAGGACGTCTTAGAGGTCGATCGTCTCGCGCGCGAACATGCGAGGCGCCAAGTGAAGGTTCGTGCGAGTGAATGATCAAGATCTGACCACTGGGTCGGACAGTGGGGAAGACTCCGCTCACGTAGAGGAGCCGAGCCTGGTCGAAGCAAGGGCACTTGGAGGTCGAGGGGCACTCCGGCTCGCTTTTGTCCTCGTCATTATTGTCGCCCTTGCGTACCAGCTCCACATTTTGGGGACCCTCGTCGTGGTCGCAGCGATCGTTGCAATGATCATGATCCACGAGTTTGGCCACTTCTTCACTGCCAAGCTGTCAGGGATGAAGGTAATGGAGTACTTCCTTGGATTTGGACCTCGGATCTGGTCATTTCGTCGCGGTGAGACTGAATATGGTGTCAAGGCGCTTCCGCTCGGTGGTTACGTCAAGATTGTTGGTATGGCGACTGCTGAGGAGGTTCCGCCGGAGGACGAGTCGCGGACATACCGGGAGTCGTCGTTTCCTCGTCGTCTTGCCGTCAGCGTGGCCGGCTCATTCATGCATTTCGTCATGGCTCTCGTGCTCATCTTCGTGATACTCGTCGGTTACGGCTATGCCGATCCTCATGTGATCGCAGTAGGGGGCGTGGCAAGCTTCACCGGTCAGCGTTCACCAGCGCAGGTTGCGGGTCTTCGGAGTGGTGATGTCATCCTGAGCGTGGACGGCAAACCTGTGCACTCGGTGACTACCCTTTCGTCGACACTTGGGGACGCGATTGGTAAGCCTGTTTCGCTTACCCTCGACCGTCACGGACGAATCATCTCGACCTCGGTCACACCAGTCGATGGCAAGTCGGTCAAGATCGATGGACAACCCTATCTTCCCTCCTCGGCAAAGGCGCGAGGAGTCATCGGTATTAGTCTCGTGGCGGGCACTACTCATCCATCGGTGTTTGGCGCCATCGGCAGGTCCTTCACTGATCTTGGAAGCTTCTCGTGGCAAACGGTGACTGCATTGGTCTCACATTTCTCGCCACACGGGATAGCACAGTATGCGGCGCAGCTCGTTCATCCTTCGACTAACCCGAGTTCTGCGGGCGCACAGAGTCGTTTTGCCTCTCCGGTGGGGATCGTTCGACTTGCATCCCAAGCAGCACAAGCGGGAGTCGAGACCGTGCTCGGGCTTCTCATCTCGATCAATATCTTCGTAGGCATCTTCAACCTGGTTCCGCTACTGCCGCTCGATGGTGGTCACGTCGTGATTGCAATCTACGAGCGGATTCGATCGCGCAAGGGGCGTGCCTATCACGTGGATATTTTCAAGCTGATGCCCCTAACCTATGTAGTGATCGGTGTACTGGTGGTCTTGTCGGTGACTGCGCTGTACCTCGATCTCACGCATCCAATCG
>JBMFXL010000288.1:0-2877 GCA_049964275.1 Acidimicrobiales bacterium
CTGCAATACTTCCTCGGCTCAACCATAGAAGAACAAGGGCTCGCGCTTGAGCGACGTGGGTTCATCTTCCGTAAACGTGTCGAACGCGGTTCGACAGAGGTCTACTTCCCCTCACTGTCCACGCGAACCTTCGTCTACAAGGGAATGCTCACGACCCCTCAAGTCGCCTCCTACTTCAAAGACCTCTCGGATCCTGGCATTGAAAGTGCCATCGCCGTGGTTCACGCTCGATTTTCCACAAATACATTTCCTGCGTGGCCCCTCGCGCACCCTTACCGACTTGTCGCACACAACGGCGAGATCAACACCGTCAAGGGCAATCGCAATTGGATGCACGCCAGGGAGGCGCTCCTGTCCACGTCCAGGCTCCCTGGCGACCTTTCAAGAATCTTTCCGATCGTTTCGCCTGGGAAATCCGACTCCGCATCCTTCGATGAGGTGCTCGAACTCCTTCATCTCGAAGGAAGGAGTCTCCCTCATGCGATATTGATGATGATCCCAGAGGCCTGGGAAAATCACCTCGAAATGGATGACGCACGTAAAGCCTTCTATCAATTCCACTCGTCACTTATGGAACCGTGGGACGGTCCGGCGTCGGTGGTATTCACCGACGGGACGCTGGTCGGTGCGGTACTGGATCGAAATGGCCTACGCCCCTCCCGTTATTGGGTCACGACCGATCGTCGCGTCATCATGGCGTCAGAGGTAGGAGTCCTCGACATCGAGCCTGAGCGCGTCGCACAGAAAGGTCGGCTCCAGCCGGGACGAATGTTTCTCGTCGACACCGCTCAGGGGATGATCGTCGATGACGACGCGATCAAGGCCGCGCTGGCAGACGAGGCTCCTTATGCAGAATGGCTCGATCGCCAACTCCTTACCATGGAAGACCTTCCAGACAGGACAATGCTCGTACCACAGCATGGATCGATTGTGCAGCTCCAGCGACAGTTCGGCTACACGACCGAGGACTTACGAATCATCCTCGAGCCCATGGCACGTTCGGGAACGGAGCCGATCGGATCCATGGGATCCGACACGCCTCCAGCGGCACTCTCGGAACGACCAAAACTGCTCTTCGACTATTTCATCCAGCTCTTCGCACAGGTGACCAATCCCCCACTCGACGCCATTCGAGAGGAGCTGGTGACGGCCGCAGGAGCCACGATTGGACCCGAGGGAAACTTGTTCGCGCCAGACGAGCATTCGGCACACCAGATCTACCTCCCTAATCCCGTGATAGATAATGACGAGCTCGCCAAGTTGATGTACATAAACGAGAACGGCGACACCCCTGGATTCTCTTCATACGTCGTCGACTGCCTCTACGAAGTCGCGCGCGGAGGCAACGGGCTCCGTCACGCGCTCGATCAAATCCGCAGTGACGTCTCGACCGCGATTTCACAGGGTGCAAATGTGATCATTCTCTCCGACCGGCATTCGGACGAAACGTTGGCCCCGATACCGTCGCTCCTCGCGGTGTCTGCAGTGCATCATCACCTGGTTCGAGAGCGAACGCGTACCAAGGTGGGACTCGTGGTCGAAGCAGGGGACGCACGAGAGGTGCACCATATGGCGCTGCTCCTCGGCTTCGGTGCGGGCGCAGTCAATCCGTATCTCGCCTTCGATACCATCGTTGATCTCATTCGCGAGGGTCGCATCAGTGGTATCACACCGAAGAAGGCCATCAAGAACTACATCAAGGCAGTGTGCAAGGGCGTCGTGAAGGTCATGTCGAAGATGGGCATCTCGACGGTGGCTTCCTATACCGGCGCACAGGTCTTTGAAGCGGTTGGACTCGACCGAACCCTCGTCGACGAATTCTTTAATGGCGTTGCCTCCCGCATCGGAGGTGCTGACCTCGACACTCTCGCACAGGAAATCGCTGCTCGACACCACTTTGCCTTCCTTGATCGACCTGAGGAGCTCGCATTCCGTTCCCTCGATGTCGGAGGCGATTACCAGTGGCGTCGCGAGGGTGAGTATCACTTGTTCAATCCAGAAACGGTGTTCAAGCTCCAACACTCGACCCGAACCAAGCGTTTCGACATCTTCCGCGATTACAGCAGACTCGTGAACGACCAGTCCGCGAGGCTAGGAACGCTACGAGGACTCTTCGAGTTCCAGTCATCACGACCCTCCATCCCCATCGAGGAGGTGGAACCCGCGAGCGCGATCATGAAGCGGTTCTCCACAGGTGCCATGTCCTATGGGTCCATCTCGAAGGAGGCACACGAAAACCTCGCGATCGCCATGAATCGAATCGGGGGCAAGTCCAACACCGGTGAGGGTGGCGAGGACGCCGAACGATTCATTCCAGACCCAAATGGCGACCTTCGACGCTCAGCAATCAAGCAAGTTGCGTCGGGTCGCTTCGGCGTGACCTCTGAGTACCTCGTCAATGCTGACGACATCCAGATCAAAATGGCGCAAGGCGCAAAGCCCGGCGAGGGTGGTCAGCTTCCGGGGGAGAAGGTCTACCCCTGGATCGCCAAGACTCGCCACTCAACCGCTGGGGTGGGCCTCATCTCCCCACCTCCTCATCACGACATCTATTCGATTGAAGATCTCGCCCAATTGATCTACGACCTCAAATGTGCAAATAGCGACGCACGAATACACGTGAAGCTTGTATCCGAGGTAGGAGTGGGCACGGTAGCCGCGGGAGTCGCCAAGGCGCATGCGGACGTAGTCCTCATTTCGGGCGGCGACGGTGGTACGGGTGCGAGTCCACTTACCTCGCTCAAGCATGCCGGAGCACCATGGGAGCTTGGTCTTGCCGAGACCCAGCAGACCTTGATTCGCAATGGGCTCCGAGATCGCATCGTGGTCCAAGTGGACGGTCAGCTCAAGACCGGTAGGGACGTCATGATTGCAGCG
>JBMFXL010000289.1:0-2863 GCA_049964275.1 Acidimicrobiales bacterium
CTGTGGACGGGCTAGTCATGATCGAGGTTTCGGTCATCGGCCTTGTCGTCAACCTCACCGTGGCCTGGATACTTCGGCCGACTGCGTCGACAGGTCTCAACACCTCCGGCGCACTGGCACACATCGTGACCGATCTCTGGGGCTACGTCGCGACCGCCATCGCAGGTATCGCAATCCTGACCCTCGGAGTAGTAAGGGCTGATGCCATTGCCTCATTGCTGATCGTGCTTGTCATGATACGAAGCGCATGGCATCTCCTCCACGACGCTGGCGTCATTCTGTTGGAAGGTGCACCGAACTCGGTAGACCTCGAGACCGTTCGGCTCCATCTCCTTGATACCGAGGGCGTGGTCGCGGTGCACGATCTCCACTCATGGCTCGTCACCTCCGATCTTCCCGCGCTATCCGCCCACGTCGTAGTCGAGGTCGATCACTTCTCCAACGGGAGGGTCCCCGCCATCCTCGACCATCTCCAATCATGTATTGCCGACCACTTCGACGTCGAGCACTCGACCTTCCAGATTGAGCCACCAGAACACCAAGGACACGAGGTCGAAGGTCACACGTAGCTATACACCAGGATCCGAACGTGACAGAGCCTGAATATTGCATGAATGTGCAAAGCCCAAAGCTTCGACAAGGAACTTCGCCATAGGCTGTACGGCTAGGTTGAGTGGCGGCAATGAAGCGAGTGATACGGGGCAACGTGGGCATTAAGCTAAGCGAGATTCAGGCGATAGTGCCAAACGCTCGCCTAGTTGGCGAAGATGTCGAAATCGTCGATCTCACGCTCGACTCCCGGGAAGTGCAACACGGCTGGGCGTTTTGTTGCACCAAGGGGACCCGATACGACGGGCACGCGTTTGCACCTCAAGCAGCAGCACAGGGCGCGTCTGCGTTCATCGTGTCTCGGGAACTCCCTCTCGACGTCCCCCAGCTCATCGTGCCTTCTGTCCGTCACGCGCTCGGGCCGATCTCCTCCTACCTCCACCGGTATCCCTCCGAACGGCTTGACCTCGTGGGAATCACCGGTACGAACGGGAAGACGACGACTTCCTACCTCCTTGAGTCGATCCTTCGCACAGCCGGTCACAACACCGGCATCATCGGAACCATCGAAGCGCGCTACCGCAACTCACAGCATCCGTCGATCTACACCACACCCGAGGCACCCGAACTCCACAGAACCCTCGACGAGATGGTGAGGGAAGGTGTTGATTCGGTCGTGATGGAAGTTTCCTCACACGGAATCGATCAGCACCGGATCGACGCCACCAAATTCAAGGTCGCGATCTTCACCAACCTCACCGCGGAGCACCTCGATTACCACGGGACCATCGAACAGTACTACTCGGTAAAGGCGCAGCTCTTCGAGACCGTTCGGACCGAGCTCGCACTGATCTGCGTCGACGACGAATGGGGACGCCGTCTTGCCTCACAGGTAACCACGCCAGTCATCACGTTCGGCTCGCATAAGAGTGCAGATCTGCAGATCACCGAGATTGATGTGTCCGTCAACGGAACCGAGGTCGAACTCAAAGGTCTCGGCTATGACGTTCGCCTCCACGTACCCATCGTGGGTGCCTGCAACGCAGCGAACGCGGCAGCCGCGTATCTCGCAGGAAGGTCTCTCGGCGCAAGCCATGAGGTCGCGGTGCACGGGATCGAATCCTGCGAAAGTGTCTCAGGGCGCTTCCAGCGCATCGACGAGGGTCAGGGTTTCCTCGTGGTGGTCGATTATGCGCACACTCCAGACTCCATCCGGAATCTGATCAGCACCGCCAGGGAGATCATTGCCCCCGACAATCGCGTCATCCTCGTCGCGGGCGCACGCGGACGCCGCGACCGTCTCAAGCGTCCGGAACTCGGGCGAGCTGCGGCAACCGCCGATCTGGCGGTACTCACCATGGACAATCCAGGTGATGAGGATCCTTCCGCCATCGTCGACCAACTCATCGCAGGGACCTTCGACGTGCCAGAGAAGCACTTCGTGGTAGAGCTCGATCGAGCGCGAGCGATTCAGGTTGCCGTGGACCATGCTCAAGAGGGAGATGCTGTCCTGATCGTGGGGCGCGGGCATGAATCAACGCTACGGATTGGCAACCGTCAAATCGTCCTGGACGACCGGGACGCGGCTCGGTCTGCGATCCTCAATCGAACGGAGCGAGCACCCCTCGATCGTGTAACTTCGAGCGTGCCGAATCTCCGATGAACGACCAACTTCTCCCCACGATAAGTGTGATCATCCCGTCCTTCAACGGCGAAGGCACGGTGGGGGAAGCCATTGATTCGGTCCTGGCGCAAGAGGTCCCCGTCACAGAGATCATCGTCGTCGACGATGGATCAACTGACGATACAGCCACGGTGGCATCAAGTCGTTCACCGTTGGTTCGGGTCATTCAAGCCACCAATGGAGGTCCCTCTCGTGCCCGCAATCGTGGCATCGCAGAGGCAACGGGTGAACTCATTGCATTCCTCGACGACGACGATGCCTGGCTCCCCGGCAAGCTTCAGGCGCAGCTCAACGTGCTCGCGCGAGATCAAGATCTCGATCTTGTCGCAACGAGTTGGTCACGTACACGAGAGATCACGCTGCCGGAACGAGCACCGCTCTCGCGCCTGACGTACTATCAGATCTTGCTCTTCAATCGATTTCAGACCTCTACGGTTCTCGCACGTCGGTCCGCTATCGAAGACATCGCGGGGTTCGATCCAGCACTCGATGGCGTCGAGGATTGGGACTTCTGGCTTCGACTCTCAGCTGATCACCGATTGGCGATCGTTGACGCTCCGTACGTCTTCTACCGAGACAACCCGAAGGGAGTGTCGAAGGATCTCCAACGCTTCTACCTCGGTATGAGAT
>JBMFXL010000290.1:0-2863 GCA_049964275.1 Acidimicrobiales bacterium
ACCTGCTCAAGCCGCTGATTACCGATCGAGTAGAACCGGTTGACCACCATCGACACCTTGCCGATCTCTCCTGCCTCGAATCGATCGAGAAGATCGCCCATGATCGCGAGAGCCTTCGCATAAGACGGTCCATCAGTCACCCCGTTTACCTGCCAAGCAGCCTGGAGCTGCCGGTAGCGGAAGTAACCTTCGGCCTTTCGACCGACGCCCACGAGGACTGTGGACTCACCCCTCGTCTCCCGATCCTTCAAGAAACGCTCGACGTGGCGCAGCACGAACGAGTTGTAACCTCCGCAGAGTCCCCGATCCGAAGTGATCGCGATCACTGCCTCTGGAAGTGTCGCATCAACCGAAGCGGTGTACACCGACTTGGGTACGCCTCCCGCTCGCGAAAGATCACGTACGATCTCGGACAGTTCCCGGTAGTAGGGTCGTGCGGCGGCAATCGCTGAGACGGCACGCATGATGCGAGAAGCTGCAATCAGCTCCATTGCCTTCGTGATCTTCTTCGTCGACTGCACGCCCTTGATCTTGCGACGAAGCGTGCGTTCCTGGCCGCCTGCCATAGGTTAAGCCTCGGCTC
Organism: Acidimicrobiales bacterium; assembly: GCA_049964275.1. Lineage (GTDB taxonomy): Bacteria > Actinomycetota > Acidimicrobiia > Acidimicrobiales > Acidimicrobiaceae > JAJYZP01. Next base: position 584 of record JBMFXL010000290.1, read on the forward strand.
CAGCCACGGAAAATCCCGTCTTGAATGCGTTGATCGCATTCACGATTGCCGACTTGTCAGGGAGCTTCCCGGTCTCAGCAATCGTGGAAAGCAGTTCAGGATGCCGCGCACGAAGATATTCGAGCATCTCAGCAATGAACCTCGTCACCTGAGGAACCGGCACGTCATCCATCAACCCATTCGTGCCAGCAAAGATGGACAGCACCTGCTCCTGGACGGGCACGGGCGCATTCTGAGACTGCTTGAGCACCTCGGTCAAGCGATAGCCACGATCGAGCTGCGCCTGGGAGACCTTATCGAGTTCGGAACCGAACGCCGCAAATGCTTCGAGGTCACGGAATTGTGCGAGGTCGAGACGAAGATTGCCGGCCACATCCTTCATGGCTTTGATCTGAGCGGCACCACCAACCCGCGATACTGAGGTACCTACGTTGATCGCTGGCCGCACGCCGGAGTAGAACAGGTCGGTGTCGAGGAAGACCTGACCATCGGTGATCGAAATCACGTTGGTAGGAATGTACGCGGAGATGTCCCCGGCCTTCGTTTCGATGATCGGAAGCGCGGTCAGTGACCCGCCGCCCTTCTCGTCGGAAAGCTTCGCTGCACGCTCAAGCAAACGGGAATGAAGATAGAACACATCACCCGGGTACGCTTCCCGTCCAGGTGGACGGCGAAGCAACAACGCCAGCTGCCGATACGCCTCCGCCTGCTTTGAGAGGTCATCGTACACAATGAGCGCGTGGTCGCCATTCTCCATCCAATACTGACCCATTGCGCAGCCTGCGTATGGGGCAAGGTACTTGAAGGGTGCACCCTCGTCTGCGGGAGCAGAAACCACGACCGTGTGTTCGAGCGCGCCATGCTCTTCGAGGATCGATACCGCCGACGCGACCGTAGAACCCTTTTGGCCCACTGCCACGTAGATACACTTCACACCATTTCCACGCTGATTGATGATCGTGTCGAGCGCAACGCTCGTCTTCCCTGTCTTACGGTCGCCAATAATGAGCTCACGCTGTCCACGGCCGATAGGGGTCATCGCGTCGATCGCCTTAATGCCGGTCTGCAAGGGCTCTCCGACGGGCTGACGATCCACGATACCGGGGGCCTGTACTTCGAGTCGACGAGTTCCCGAAGCATTGATCGGACCCTTCCCATCGATTGGCTCGCCGAGCGCATTGACGACCCTACCAAGGAGGCCATCTCCTACCGGGACCGACAGGATGGAACCAGTCGATCGAACGATCTCGCCCTCCTCGACCGCATCGGCGCTGCCCAGGATGACGGCACCGATCGACTCTTCGTCGAGGTTGAGCGCAAGACCCTTAGCTCCGCGCTCGAACATCAAGAGTTCGTTCACCGCGACGGAGGGAAGCCCCGATACTCGAGCAATACCATCACCGACCTCGAGAACGCGACCGACCTCTTCGCCGCGCATCGAAGGTTTGTACCCCTTGATGCTCTTCTCGATCGCTTCGGAGATCTCGCTCGCCGAAATCTCAAACTGTTCCATACCTTTGTTCCCCGTTTTCCTTAGCGAGCCGCCGCTAGACCGATCTGCTCTCGAACCTCGTCGAGGCGGCGGCGGGCCGTACCATCAAAAACTCTGTCACCTACAACCGCGACCACCCCAGCTATGAGGGAAGTATCCGTTCGTGGGTAGATCTCAACCTGGCGACCAACGAGACGAGCGAGCGAGACCGCAAGCGACTCGATCTGCGACGAGGTAAGCGCACGTGCACTCCGAACATCTGCAGTCTTCCGACCACGTTCATCGGCCGCGATCCGGGCGATGATCTCGAGCATGGACGAGAAATCTCGAATGCGCACGATAGACACTGCCCGAGAAAGCACTTCCAGGGTAAGCGCTCCCACTTTGTCCCCACAGATCTCGCCAATCACCTCACGGCGCTGTGCAGGAGCAGTCTGCGAGCCTGCCAAGAAACGCCGCAGCACCCCAGAGGTATCCACCACGCTCCGAACATTTTGGATCTCACGCTCGAATTGTTCGATCTCGTCCACGCTACTGAGCCGAAGACGACCCGTCACGTAACCTTCGATCCGACGGCGAGTTCCCTCAAAGCCGGACCACACCGACACATAGCTTCCATCAAGCACGGTCTCCACCTGGGTGAAGGTGTCGAAGACGAACCTGGAGGCTTCCTCGGTGACAACCGCTTCGGCCAACGCAAGCGATGCCATCGGTATACGTTGCCCAAAGATCGTGGACAGCAGTTGCGCCTTCGCATCCCGATCGACCGCCGCGTCCACAAGGACGCC
>JBMFXL010000291.1:0-2856 GCA_049964275.1 Acidimicrobiales bacterium
GTCGCGATAAGAAGTAGCTCGATAATGCGAGGCTTCGTGAGCGCGATATAACCTCGCACCTGCCTCATCATCGGCACCGACCTGGTGGCGGCGACGTAAGAGTTCATTCAACCAGCTCTTTCAATGACAACCCGACTACAACAACCCCGCCTAGAAACTGCTATAACTCACCTTACCCTGGATCGAAAAGTAATAGAAAGGTAAAGGAAGCTTAGCTTGCAAAATCTCTCACCTTCCTCCAAGTTTGGAGATCTCCCCTCCATGGGCCACGATGGCCAACGCCGAATTCAGCGTCTCCGCAGCGCCTTCGACCAGCAAGGGCTGACGGCGCTCTATCTTGTCGACCTCGCGAATATCCGCTACCTCACCGGTTTCACTGGCTCGTTCGCCCGCCTTGTCGTTCCTCTGAAGGATCAAGAAATCACGTTGATAACCGACGGACGATACGTCGAACAGGCATCCAGCGAGCTCGCCGACCAGGGACTCGGCGACGCCTATCGGATTCTCCCAGTAAGCGAACGGGACTCGATACTTCAAAGCCTCCTCGGTGGAACCGGCCACCTGGGGGCCGAGGGTCACGCCATTACTTGGGACGAACTCGAGGGACTTTCATCAACGATTGGGCCAGGTCGCATAGAACGCGTCGAGAATGCGACCCTCAAGCTTCGAGCTACGAAGGATAACTTCGAGCTGGGGCTTCTTGCGCACGCCGCAGTAATCGCCGACGCAGCTCTCTCGCGCGTGCTACCGCTGCTTGGACAGTCCCCTACCGAACGAGAGTTTGCGAGGAGCTTGGAAGCCGCCATGTTCGATGAGGGCGCCACCGCCATCTCCTTCCCCACCATCATTGCCTCAGGTCCGAGAAGTTCTCTTCCCCACGGCCAGCCAACCGAACGCCGACTCGTCCCCGGGGATGTCGTGGTAGTCGACTTCGGCGCGGAATACCTCGGCTACCACTCCGATTGCACTCGTACATTTTCCATCGGCGAGCCAAGCGACGAAGTTACCCATGCCTATCAGGCCGTCTCCAGTGCCCAGCGCCAAGGCGTCGAGGCCAGTGTCACAGGTGCGTCAATCTCACAGGTCGATCGTCTCGTACGCTCGGTACTCGACGAGGCGGGACTAGTCGATCGGTTCATTCACGGACTGGGGCACGGGGTAGGACTCGAGATCCACGAGCTGCCGATGATCTCGAGCAACGAAGTGCAGGTCCTCAGCCAGAACCAGGTCATCACGATCGAACCCGGCGTCTACCTGCCCAATGCATTTGGGATCCGTATCGAGGATTCGCTCATCGTTCGCGACGGAGAGCCGCTGGTGATTACCAAAGCACCAAAGGACTGGGTAATCGCGATCTAAGACCTGTCCACCGGCGGCTAAACTGCCTCGCGTTCATACGCCGCATTGGCGTTGCAGAAGCGGGAGCAACTCGTGTCAGTCGCAACATCGACCAACGACTTCAAGAATGGGATGAGCCTCGACCTTCCCGACGGTCTCTTTACGATCGTAGAATTTCAGCATGTGAAGCCCGGTAAAGGCGGAGCATTCGTGCGCACCAAGCTCAAGAACGTTCGAACTGGTCAAGTGCTCGAGCGCACCTATCGCGCAGACGAGAAGGTCGAGCAAGCCATTATTGACAAGCGCGACATGCAGTTTCTCTACCGCGAGGGTGAGCGTTACGTCTTCATGGACACCGTCTCCTACGACCAACTTGAAGTCGAGCCGTCAAGTCTCGGTGACGCGGCATCCTACATGAAAGAGGGCGACTCGATCACGCTCTCGATCTACGAGAGTGAGGTGGTGAGCGCTGAGCTTCCTGCCTCGGTCGAACTCACCGTCGTCGAGACCGAGCCAGGTCTCCAGGGCGACCGAGTATCAGGAGCCCGGAAGCCCGCCACCTTGGAAACTGGCAAGGTCGTACAGGTTCCCCTCTTCGTCAATACAGGGGACAAGATCAAGGTTGACACCAGGACCGGCGACTACCTCACTCGCGCTTAATCACTGTGCAGGACATTGAACTTCGTCGCGCCGAACGTGAGCGCGTCTTCACGCTGCTCTACCAGTCAGAGATTTACGACACCTCTCCAGGAACCCTGCTTGACTCTCTCATTACCGAAGAATCGCCCTATGTGCAGTCGCGGATGCGAGGGATTACGAACCACCTCAGCGCAATAGACGATCTCATTGCGTCAAAGGCGAGGGGGTGGACGATCGACCGCATGCCGATGATCGACCGGTGCCTGTTGCGCTTTGGAATCTACGAGCTTCGTTATGAGCAGAGCATTCCCCCCGCGGTTGCAATCGCAGAGACCGTCGAACTCGCGAAGCAGTACTCCACCCAAGACTCCGCGCGTTTCGTCAATGGCATCCTCGCAGCTGTCATGGGGTCGGATTTACCACCCACGCCCGAGGATGACGACTAAGACAAAAGGCCCTTTGGCACATCATTGATGTTGTACAAGCTCAATGGCTTGAACGACATGTGTAGTTTGGTCGCCACCTGAGCGAAGGCAGCATTCGCCTTGTTGAGATTGCTCGCCATCTTGCCGAATCGTCCTCGGACATCGTTGATCAGCGCTCGATCGTGCAGATGCTGAGCAAGCTGATTGGAGTAGGCAATCACCGCATCCGCGTTAGGGAATGCCCACGCGTAATAGGCATTGAGGCCAGGCTGCACACCGATGCGCTCGAGCGCTGTTGGTGGGTTCGCTTGCACCAAGTCCAATAGGTCAGCATTGATGATCGTACACTCGCTCTGGTCCTGAGTGAAGATTGCCTTGACAGTGTTCTGGTACTTCGACACCTTGGTTTGCACCGCTTGCAGCGCTGCAAAGGCATCTCGCAGCGCGGTGTTGC
>JBMFXL010000292.1:0-2851 GCA_049964275.1 Acidimicrobiales bacterium
TCCTTTATGGCGCAGCGCCAGAGAGCGCTGCACAAGGCTGGTCATTCACCACTACCAGGAACGGCCGCTTGTTGGGCGACATCCGCCTTCCCGCCGCACCTCCATCGTGGATAACCGACGACGATATCGCGCAGGTTGTCGAGGGATTCTCCCGAAATGGATTCACCGGCCCACTCAACTACTACCGCAACCTTGATGCCAACTGGTTCTCCGACGGAGCACTCGACGGTGTGCCGGTCCAAATTCCGTCCCTCTTTCTCGTCGGTGAGCACGACCTCGTTCGGTCATTTTCACGAGACGCAGAAGCCAATCTGGCACATTCCTGTACCGACCTGAGGGGTCATGTCGTTGTACCAGGTGTTGGACACTGGCTACAGCAGGAAAATCCGGCCGCCGTCAATCAGGCACTTGTCCAGTTTCTAAGTGGACTCCCCTCCTCACCCCACTAAGCGAGTTCATGAGAGGTATCGCACCCGTCGATGTACCGCGCTCGGAGCTGGGGCGCGGTCGATGATGGTACGTCCCCTCAAGTGGTCAATCTCGTGCAGAAGTGCTCGAGCTTCGAATCCTTCGGTAACGATGCGCAGCGGTCGACCTGTTGGATCGATCCCCACCACCGTGACTCGCTCGGCTCTCGGGACGTCCACGGTGAAGTGCGGTACCGAAAGACAGCCTTCACGCATTGTCGCCCGACCGCTCATCTCGACCACAGAAGGATTTGCCATGACAATCAGGCCGTGACAGGTTGTCGTCTTCTTGTGGGCTGACACGTCCACCACGAAGAGCGCAAGCTCGACGCCCACCTGATTGGCCGCGATGCCAACGCATCCGGGTAGTTCATGCATCATGTCAACCATGAGATCCGCAAGGATCACCACTTGCTCTTCGCCAGGTATGACACTCACACAAGGCTGTGTAAGCCTCTCGTCGGGAAGCTCAACGACGGTAAGCAGAGCACTCACAGCGCCTCGATATCGGATTCCTCCACGACGCAATGCACCCCAAGAGAGGCTGAAGTCGCCGAGAGTGCATCACGAACCATATCGACACTTGTCCCCGCAGGAAGATCCACTTCAAGGTTCATGAGATAGCCAGGCCCAGCTTCAGATTGGTAACGGTGGGTTCGAAGATCGACAATATTGCAAGAGTGCTCCGCAAGCGTCTGAGCAATTTGCGACACGATCCCAAGACGGTCGGCGCCCTGAATCGAGATCACAGCGCGAACATTCACCACTTCCGGAGGTTCGACGGGTACGAAGCGTCGCACCACTACCGCCAGCTCCAATGAGCGTGTGGCGGGCGCGAGCAACTCCATCAGGTAATGCTCGTCAACGTCAGCTGGAGCACTCAGTGCCAGCATGATGGCGAAGGCCCCGTTGAGCAATCCCATCTGAGAATCAAGTACGTTACATCCCGTCGACGCGAGTGCCTTGGTGATCGCTGCCACGATCCCCGGTTCATCCGAGCCAATAGCACTTACCACAAAGTTGGCCATGGCCAACAGTATCCCCCACCACCCATCGCTTGTGCGCATGGTCGACGTGACGCGCTCGCACTCCAACGCCTCCTCCCCTCTCGGGACGAGGACAGGATGGGGATGAGCGCACGTTCACACAAGCACAGGAGTATCAGCCGCAGGAACATCCGAGGAGACTCAACTCATCTCCCGCCAGCCACACCAAGCAATTGTCCTATGATCGCTTGCCACCGCACGAATAGAGGTCGTTCTCTCGTCGAATATCTCGATCAATCTTCCGAGGGCTGGTCAATCCCGCCTCACGGAGTCTCCTGGAGACGAGCAGTCAACGCAGCAGGGGTGTCCGATAGACCGATCTTGTAGAGGGAATAGGCCCGCGTGCTCGGACAAGCTACCTTTCCCACTGGATTTCAGCACCTGGGTCGTTCTTCGCGAGTTGGACATCTCTCTCGAGTTTGATCAGGAACGTTCGTCAGTTTCCCGAGAGCCTCGATCACTTGGACCCCATCGATTGAGATCACTATGGCGCACATGGATGCGGTCGCCGTCAAGCAGTGAAGCCGACGCGACCGCTTGTTCGCCGAAACGCGCTTTAATTTCGTGAAGTGTGGCTTCGAGCGCCGAATCCACGCGGCTGCTGACATCTTCCAAGCTGAGCTGATGGACCTCCTGGCGAGAGAGTTTGGAGGCGCCAATGCCGAGGAGTCGAACACCGGTCGTGCCAAGATCATCGGGCAGAAGTCGCCGTACGGTATCGACGATCGACTGGAAATCGCTGATCGGCTCAGGCAAGGTCGTCGATCGAGAACGCGTCTTGAACGCCACATCTCGAACCTTGAGTTCGATGGTCCGACCACCCACCTCCGCGCGGTGGAGACGATGAGACAACGCATCGGCGAGTCTTGTAAGCGCCCGGTCAATCTCATCCTCTTCATACAGGTCGTAAGCGAAAGTCTCTTCTTGAGAGATGGACTTGGCGCTCCGCTCGACCTGGACCACGTCGTTCACCCTCCCGAGTGACGCGGCCTTGATCCCAAGGCCAACGTTCCCGAGCGTGCTCAATATCACATGATCTGGAATCTCCCAGAGATCGGCCACAATCCTCACACCCATTTGATGGAAGCGTTGGGCCAACTTGGGACCCACGCCCCAAAGTTCGTCGATACGAATTGGTCGCAGAAACTCCAGCTCTCTCCCCGGTTCGACGACGACCACTCCTGAGCCCGAGACGATCACTCGACCAACGATCTTCGGCTTGGCACGACGTGATGCGAGCTTGGCAATCTGTTTCGAACTCGCAACACCTAAGCACACCGAAAGGCCGAGTCGCTCCATCACTTCGGTGCGAATCCTTACCGCAATCTCACCCGGAGG
>JBMFXL010000293.1:0-2850 GCA_049964275.1 Acidimicrobiales bacterium
CGTGGGGTTGGCGATGCTGGGCGGGTTCGCCCGTTGGGTGACGGAGACCACGCGATGAAGGTGATCCCAGCGATCGACCTGATCGACGGCCAATGCGTGCGGCTCATCCAGGGCGATTACTCCCGGCGTACGGTGTATGCGCCAGTACCTGAGGTGGTCGACCAACTGAATGAGCATGGTGTCGATCGGCTACACGTTGTCGATCTCGATGCGGCCAAGTCGGGCGTGCTCCACAATCTTGAGGTGATCGGCATGATCGCCGCGCGATTCGATGGTGAGATCCAGGTCGGCGGTGGGATCAGGAGCCTTGCTGCGGCGAAGCGGTATCAAGACGAAGGGGCCAAATGGATCGTCGTCGGGAGCGCGGTAGTGACCGAACCTGCACTCTTTGGTGAGCTTGTCGAGACCTTCACCGATGGTGTGATCGCGGCCCTCGACTACCGTCGAATCGACGGTGAACGGATCGTGGCAACCCACGGATGGATCGAATCGAGCGGCCGTGACCTTCTTGGAGTGGTCGAAGAGGTGGTTGGGGCCGGATGTCGCAACGTGCTCGCGACCGACGTCTCAAAGGACGGCACCTTCGAGGGACCAGATCTTGCCACCTATCGGGAGCTGTTGGAACACTTCGAACTTTCGCTCATAGCCTCTGGCGGTGTGGGGTCGCTCGCAGACCTTGAGGCGCTCGATGCACTCGGGGTCCATGCAAGGGGGGTTGCCGCGGCGGTGGTTGGTCGTGCGCTTCACGACGGACGCCTCGATCTGGGAGAGGTGACGGCTCGTTGGAATCGGTGAGGATCATTCCCTGTCTCGACGTTCGCGGTGGCAGAGTCGTCAAAGGTGTTAACTTTCGAGATATCAAAGATGCCGGTGACCCCGTCGAGTTGGCTGCTCACTACGAGCAGATGGGCGCCGACGAGCTGGTGTTCTTGGACATCGACGCGTCCCATGAAGCACGGGGCACCATGGTCGAGTTGGTGCGTCGGACGGCGGCTGAGGTCTTCATTCCTTTGACCGTTGGGGGTGGAGTGGATTCGGTTTCCTCGGCTGAGCGTTTGTTGCGCGCTGGGGCTGACAAGGTGTCGGTCAACTCTGCAGCCATCGCACGCCCCACGCTCATCACCGAGATTGCGCAGCGCTTTGGCACACAGTGTGTCGTGGTGGCGATCGATGCGCGTTGGGAACAGGGGCACTACGGGGTGACCTCTCATGGCGGGCGCCGAAGTACCGCGCTCGATGCGCTTGGGTGGGCTCGGGAGGTCGTCTCTCGTGGCGCGGGTGAACTACTCGTGACCTCGATGGATCGCGATGGCACGAAGTCCGGATACGACCTGCGCCTCATCTCCGCGCTCGAGTCACAGGTGGAGGTGCCGATCATTGCTTCAGGTGGCGTGGGAAGCGTGACCCACTTCGTTGAAGGCGCCATCGATGGGGGTGCGCAAGGTCTTCTTGCGGCCTCGGTCTTCCACTATCGGGAAATTGGTATCGCAGAGGTCAAAGATGCCCTCGACCAGGCGGGTGTCGTCGTACGTCCAGTGCAGCGACGAGGGTCTAGCCTGGAGAGTCACTGATTGGAGAGTCGATGAGTCAAGAGCCGACGAAGCAACCGATCACCATGCTGTCCGACAGGATCTTGGTTGCCCAGCCGAAGAGCGAAGGAGAGCGTCAATCGCGCTCAGGCATCCTCATCCCTGCGACCGCTCAGGTGGCCAAGCGACTGACCTGGGCGGAGGTCGTCGCCGTGGGTCCGAACGTGCGAACCATCAAATCCGGGGACCGCGTACTCTTCTCACCTGACGACCGTTACGAGGTCGAGGTGCAGGGTGAGGACTACGTCATTCTCCGTGAGCGTGATATCCATGCCATCGCCGCTGAACGCATCGATGGCACGACGGGACTCTATCTGTGAGTGCCGCCGAATCGTCGCTTCGTGTCGATGAAGCGACGCTCGCGTTGCTTCGCTTCGGCGCGGACGGTCTGATACCTGCGGTGATCACCGACCCGAATGGACACGTACTCATGGTGGCCTATATGGACGAGGTTGCGCTCCGAAGGACGCTCGAAGATGGTAGGACCTGGTTCTACTCTCGCTCTCGACAGGAGTACTGGGCGAAGGGTGAGACGTCTGGTAACCGACAGATCGTTCGTTCGATCACTACTGACTGTGATTCGGACACGCTCTTGATCTCGGTCGATCAAATTGGCGAGGGTGCCTGTCACACTGGAGCGTACTCCTGTTTCTTCCGAGAGGTCGCGACCAACGAAACCGGTGGCTCGGTCGATGTCGATTGACGCCTCCATGAGTGCCATCACGACACGGGAGGACTTCCTCGAAGCTGCAGCGACCTCGCCGTTGGCGCAGGTTCGGCTTGAGTTGACCGCGGACACCGAGACGCCGGTCGGTATCTATGCGAAATTAGTTGGTCAAGGGGAGGGTTTCCTCCTTGAATCAGTCGAGCAAGGAGAACGGTGGTCGCGCTTCTCCTTCATCGGTCGGCGCCCCCTAGGTACCCTGGCCAGCATTGACGGTGTGCTCGTAGCCAGCGGAGCATTTCCATCGGAACTCGTGTCCGAGGGGGGTATCTTCGATACGGTACGCCGGACGTTGGCACATTTTCGGATCGATCCAGATGATCGGCGGCTCCTGCTCGAAAGCGGGCTGGTCGGATATTTTGGCTACGACACGGTACGCGAGATCGAGGACATTCCTCAGAGGGCGCCCCGCAGCGATTCGCATCCTGACGCGCTCTTCCATTTGATCGGTGAGATCGTGATCATCGACCACTGGCGTCAGACCATGACGCTCGTAAAGAACGTGGTCTCCCAAGAATCCGATGATCGGGCCGAACG
>JBMFXL010000294.1:0-2835 GCA_049964275.1 Acidimicrobiales bacterium
GGAGTCGTAGGGGACTTCCGACCTTCCTCGATCATTCGTCTTGGATTCTCGCCGCTCTTCTTACGTCACACCGAGGCTGTCACCGCTGCCCAACTTGTGGTGGAGACCCTTCAGGGATTTTCGTGAACCCTACGCGCGTGAACGGTGCAGAAGGCGAGTCATCCTAAGGGTACACAAGAGGGGTGCCGTTGACGGAGGTGGCGTGGTGACGTAGCGTGCTCGTGTGACGCAAAGCGAAATCGGACCAGAGGTCGTCGACGCGCTAAGGGCAATCGTTGGGCCCGGTGCGCTCATGGTGGGCGAAGGGGTCGTAGAGGACTATCTCCACGACGAGGCACTCACTGCTCAGTGGAACCGACCCCTCGCGGTGGTGTTTCCCACCTCGACAGACGAGGTGGCCGAGGTGATGCGATTGTGCGTGTTGCATCGACTTCCGGTCACTCCACGGGGCTCGGGCACCGGACTCGCGGGAGGAGCGATTGCAGGTCCCGGCGGGATCGTGCTCTCGCTCGAGCGAATGGCAACGATCCTTCATGTGGACCCTCTGAGTCAAGTTGCCCATGTGCAGGCCGGAGTCACCCTTGCGCAGCTTGACGAGCATCTTGCACCCTTGGGCCTGACCTATCCGGTCTTTCCCGGGGAGCAGTCGGCGTCAATTGGCGGCAACGTTGCGACCAACGCAGGTGGTATGCGTGCGGTCAAGTACGGCGTAACTCGCCACCAGGTACTTGGGGCTACCTTCGTCACCGGCGCTGGTGAGGTGATCAGTACTGGAGGTGCGTATGTGAAGTCCTCCACCGGCTACGACCTGACCCAGCTCATCATTGGCTCAGAGGGCACCCTTGGGATCGTGACCGAAGTGCTCCTACGCCTCTATCCGAGGCCCACCTTTACGAGGACTCTTCTTGCGCCCTTCGCCGATGGTGCGAAGCTTCTCACCCTGGTCCCACCCCTCCTTCATGCGGATCCGCGTCCACTCCTGATCGAGTATCTCGAAGCGGGTGGGCTCGGGGTCATGGCGGAGCGAGTGGGCCTTGACCTTGGCATCCCCATCCAAGTAAAGTCTGCCGCTACCGCCTATGTCATGGTCTGTGTCGAAGCCCTCACCGAGGACGAGCTTGATCGACAGTCCACTCGCGCAGCTGAGGTGATTACGAGTGCCGGCGCATTGGAGATCTATGCACTCGAAGGGGTGACCGCGCAGCGTTTACTGGAGGCTCGCGAGGGGGCGCTGTGGGCGGTGAAGTCCATGGGTGTCAACGATCTCCTCGATGCCGTGGTCCCTCGCGCGGCGATCCCCGAGTTCATGGCACGCGTTGTAGCCATAGCGGAGGAGACTGGTTCATTCATCCCAGGAGCGGGACACCTGGGCGATGGCAATATCCACCTCTCGTTGTTCCAGTCGGATCCCACGAAGCGACACGTCGCCATCGATGCGGTGCTCTCGGCGGCGATCGAGCTCGGAGGAACCATCTCTGCCGAGCACGGCATCGGCACCGAGAAGCGGAGTTACTTCGAAGCTTTGGAGGATCCGTCCAAGATTGCGCTGATGCAAGGTATCAAGCGCGTCTTTGACCCGAATGGGATATTGAATCCAGGAAAGGTGTTCGAATGAACGGTGCGCAGATGATGCTCCGTGCGCTGCTCGAAGAGGGCGTGGACGTCTGCTTCACGAACCCTGGCACCTCCGAGATGCAGTTTGTCGCGGCCCTCGATGACGAGCCATCGATGCGGGGCGTGTTGACCCTTTTCGAAGGGGTTGCCACCGGTGCGGCGGATGGATACGGTCGTGTCAAGGACAAGCCTGCGTCGGTGCTGCTTCATCTTGGACCGGGGCTTGGCAACGGACTGGCGAATCTTCACAATGCGCGGCGGGCGCACACGCCGATGGTCGTGGTGGTGGGTGATCATGCCTCGTATCACCTCTCGCTCGACCCCCCACTGGCCTCCGATATCGCAGGTGTCGCGAGAACCCTCTCGAAATCCGTCGTCACCGTGCCTCGTACTCGAGAGATTCCCGCTGCGACGGCGAGCGCGGTCCGACTTGCGCAGGATGCGCCACGTGGCATCACGACGCTGATCGTGCCCGCCGACTACTCCTGGCTGGTCGAGGATGTCCCTTCCGTACCCGCAGGATTGCCCCGAACCCCGGTGCATAGGGTCGGCGACGACGCCGTGTTCGACGAGGAGTCTGCGAGGGCGCTCGGTGCCCGGGCATTGCGTGCAGGTCGTACCACGGTCATGTTGCTTGGCGGGAGTACGATGAGGGAGGCGCCGCTTCGTCTCGCAAGCATGATTGCACAGGCAACAGGAGCACGGCTGCTCTCAGAGACCTTTCCCGCCCTGATCGAGCGTGGTGCCGGTCGGGTGGAGGTAGAGCGTCTCGCCTACTTTGCGGAGTTCGCACTTCCCCAACTTGAAGGTGTGACTGAGGTGTTGCTGGTAGGGGCTCAGGAGCCGGTGTCGTTTTTTGCATACCCAGGTAAGGAGGGTCGACTTGTCCCACCTGGCGCCACCATTCGGACCCTACTTGCTCCGGGTGGGGGTGTATCCGAAGCGATCGATCTGCTCGAAGACCTGGCTGATCGGGTAGGGGCATGCGATGTAGCACCACACCTGGAGGAGTTGACCCGCTCCGATCCTCCGACTGGGGCGTTGACAGCCTCCAAAGCGATTGCGGTGCTGGCCTCGTTGCTTCCAGAGGGTGCCATTGTCTCAGACGAATCGAACACTGCGTCGCTCGCTGCGCCTGGTGCGACGAGGGGGAGTCGTCCCCATCGATGGATGACCCTGACCGGAGGTGCAATTGGACAGGGGATGCCACTCGCCACGGGT
>JBMFXL010000295.1:0-2834 GCA_049964275.1 Acidimicrobiales bacterium
CTACGGGGGTTGCTCCAAGAACATCAGGCCCTTCTACAAGGTATTTCCGACGGCGTGGTCGGCTGCGACAACGACGGCATCGTACAGTTCGCCAACGACGAGGCGAGGCGACTCCTACGCCTTCCCACCACCTGCATTGGCAGGCCGCTACCCCACCTTGTTCGAGGTAAGCGCCTCCGCGAGGTACTTGCCGGTGAATACTACGGCAGAGATCTTCCGGTAGTGGTCGGTAATGCGATTCTCTCGATCTCGAGACTCAACGTTGAACACGACGGAGCGACCCTCGGGTTTGTCATCACGATTCAGGACCGTACCGAATGGGAGTCCCTCCTCCGTGAGCTCGACGGGATGGTCGGCATGACCGATGCGCTCAGAGCGCAAGCGCATGAGTTCTCGAATCGCCTTCACACCATCGTTGGTCTTATCGAGCTCGGAAATACCGAAGAGGCTGTGTCTTTCGCGGTCAACCTCTCGTCACGACGTTCACTCCCGTCTTCCACTCTTGACTCCGTCGACGATCCAATGCTCAAAGCGCTCTTGTTGGCCAAGAGCGCTGTTGCATCAGAGAAGGGCATTTCGCTTCACGTCGCGGACGACACCAACCTGCCGGGAAGCCTCCAGCACCCGATCGATGTCCTCACCATCGTAGGAAACCTCATAGACAATGCAATCGACGCAGTTCTCGAATCCTCCCCGCTTCCTCTCATCGGAGCACTCGATTCCTTTGACGAGCGAGGATGGATAACGCTCCGAATGAGGACGAGCGGAGAGGATCTCGCGATCGACGTGAGTGACAGTGGTAACGGCATCGATCCTGAGATCGAGAGCTCCATCTTCGTCGACGGATTTTCCACCAAGACTTCGTCTCGAGGAACTCGCAGGGGACTCGGACTCGCGATGATCGCCCAAATTGTCGCAAAGTACAACGGCTCAATCACCGTTACTTCGAACCCCGGCGCCACCTTTGCGGTGGTACTACCTGGTGCGATTCTGCCGGAAGACGATCTAGAGCCGGTCGCTCCACCATCATCACTCGTCAAGACAGCTTCGTTGAACTCCCAGAAGGACGCACCTGGGCCTACCACCGCCACCTCCGCCACTGCATCAAGCAGCCTTGATCAGGAGGGCACGCTTCCTCTCATCTCCTTGCTCAGCACGAAGGTAATCGAATGACCACTCCAACCTCCTCTGGACCTCACCAGCCTCCCGACGTCATCTCCACGCTGATCGTCGACGACGATTTTCGCGTCGCCGAGCTTCACGGAGCGTACGTAGAACGGATCGAGGGCTTCTCAGTGTGCGGCTTCGCACACAGTGGAGCTCAGGCATTGAGCGCCGTCAAGGTACACGCACCTGACCTCGTCCTGCTCGACCTCTATCTTCCGGACCTCAACGGTCTCAACGTCCTACGCACCCTACGGCAGATCGATCCTCCGCGACCGGATGTGATTGTCATCACCGCGGCCAAAGACGCCGCGAGCGTACGCGAAGCCATGAAATTCGGTGCCGCGCACTACATCACCAAGCCTTTCGACCTACGAAGTCTCTCGGAGCGTCTTACGTCATACAAGATCATGCGAAGTGAGTTCGACGCACTCACCGAAGTCGACCAAGCGCAGATCGACCGCCTCTGGTCGGTAATGCGTACCTCGCCAGATGTGAGGCTTCCAAAGGGACACTCCGCACCGACCATGGAGCTCGTGGTCTCCACCTTGCAAGCGGTCAACGAACGTCTCACCGCAGATGAGATCGCACGACGGACCGGCCTTTCACGCACGACGACTCAGCGCTACCTCTCCTATCTCTCAAAGCTCGGCAAGGTCAACCTCACGATGAAATACGGAGCGGCCGGAAGGCCTGAACACCTCTACTCCTGGAACTAGCAGGGCACTCAACACGGCCGAGTTGAGGACTCTTTCGACAGATACCAACTGATCTGGTTCGATATCTCTCGCATGTGGCATGCCCCCACCTATTCGTGAGTGCGAAAGGTTATGAAAGTCCTTTTATGAACCGAGGTTCTGCGTAGACGGACTGGAAGGCACGTGACCTCACGCGAGCTCGTAACGTGGCCGCACCTTCCCAATAATTTCGTTCGCCGCCGATTCGTCCGCTTGAGCCTCCGCTTGCACGTCACCAGCCACCTCAATGCCGTAGCTTGCGACCTCGGCATCGAGGGTCTCTTGGTTCCACCCCAAGTGCCGACCCATAAGCATCGCGACCTCAAGGGAGCATCCCGTGCCGCGGTCCGGGGTCTCCATTGCTATGCGGGTCCTGCGCACCAGGACGTCATCGAGGTGCCGCGCACCCTCATGGGTCACGGCATACGTCACCTCTGCCCGGAGATATCCACCGCTTCCCGAGATCTCCTCCAAGGCGCTTGGGTCATCCTTGCTTGACTCAAGGACCTCCCCGACAAGCGTTCCGTACCGGTGTAGGAGTCGCTCGTACTGGGGCTGCGTCAGATTCGCTTCTTTCGCAAGACGAATCCGATCCGACCATGCACGCTCGAAACCGTCCGCACCCACGATGGGATAGCTCTCAGTGAGGGATGGAGCAGCAGAGATCAACTCTTCCTTCATCGCCACGTCGACAACATCCTTCGCCATCGCGCGGTAGGTGGTGTACTTGCCACCTGAAACCAAGACAAGACCAGGGATCGGCCTATTGACCGCGTGCTCTCGAGAGAGCTTCGTGGTCTGATCCTCGGCCCCAGCGATCAGCGGTCTGAGGCCAACGTAGACGGATTCGATGTCGGATAGAGACACCGGCGTACGAAGTACTCCGTTCAACGTGTCGAGCAGATACTGCACGTCTTCTCGACAGGCCGATGG
>JBMFXL010000296.1:0-2821 GCA_049964275.1 Acidimicrobiales bacterium
ATTGGAAATCGTGAGGGCTGAGTAATCCCCTATAAGGCATGCCCCTGGGTGAATTCAACCGATCGTCGCAGCACCCCGTAGCGATTGAGGTGTTCGATGGTTCGTCGACGGCAAGCAGCGGATCGGGCGGAGAGGCCTAGGATGGGATCTCCGGGACATCCACCGTTTCCTCGCGATCTCGAATGACTGTTCTGGATCGAGATTGCCGAGGTCTCGTACCCGTCCGCCGCGGCATGAGCCGTCGGTGCTTCGAAACCGGTGGGGAGAGAATTCCTAGATCGTTCGCTCGGGCGATGTTGCTACGAACCGGTGTGGTGATCGCCAATCGCAGATCACGTGGAATTGCGTCGCGTATTCCCTAGTGGTCGCCACATAGAGGTGTGATGATTGACCCGAGTTTCGCAGTGGCTTCGCTGAACTCTTCTTCGGGCTCGGACCCATCGACGACGCCTACCCCTGCCTGGAAAGTGAGACGTACGCCGTCTTGAGCCACCCCTCGTATCGTGAGATAGGCTTCACCGTCCCCTCCGACGGTCTCGTACCCGGTGAGACCACCGTAGTAACCGCGAGACCCATTCTCAAGGCGCGCAATGGTCGAGAGCGCCTCAAGCTTAGGAACACCACCAACGGCAGGTGTGGGGGCGAGTGCGGTCGCAAGATCTACTAATCGAACACCGCCTCGAGATCGGGCGACGATATCTGTGCGGAGATGGGAGAGGTCTCCGATATCAAATCTCCGGGCCTCCCCGACGTCGATTCCATCACTGAGCGGCGTGAGATCTCGGACGATCTCTTCGACGACGACACGATGTTCGTGATTGTCCTTGATGGAAGCGAAGAGCTCCTCTCGGCGCTCAGCAGAACGTGTCCCCGCGAGCGGTTGTGAGCGAATGACTCCGCTGAAGTGGGAAACGATGAGCTCCGGAGATACTCCAAAGAAGTCTGGATAAAGAAACGCGTGCGAGTTGTGATGAGACGCTGCCAGCCGCGAGAGGGCCTCGGTTACCGTAAAGAGGGGAGCGGTACGTGCTTGTGCGGTGGCAGAGAGCACGACCTTCGTCAGCTCGGCATCCTTGATGTGAGCGAGGATCTCCTCCACTTGGGCGATGAAGCGGTCGGGGCTTGGCAGCATCACTCCTTCGACGAGGGGAGCGCCTCCCGCGGGAGAGATGGGAAGCGTGGTATCGCTGAGAATCGGCAGATAGCGCTCGGCAAGCACCTGGTTATCCATGATGAGGCTTGTTGCCGTCGCGTCGCGGTCGGTCTCGAATGTGACGATGAGCTCAGGAACGACGTGCCGGTAAGGCTCGGAAGGATCAAATGGCGATTGAAAGAACCAGAGCGGAAGGGTGCTATCGATATGGTCCTTCAAACCATTGGCTATCCTTTTGCGTTCGTCGCGTGAATCATCGCTGAGGGGGTCGTAATCGATGTGCAGTGCCTCGCCGATCCCGACGAGCCATCCTGAACTCGCACGTATGGCTCGAACAGGGAGTCTTGCTTCCTCGGCGTTCCTCAGCAGTTGCCATGGCGAGATAGGGACCGGATACGACTGACCGGCCCATAACAGGGGTTTATCGGTCACCTTGAGCCCGCCTCTCTCGTCGGTTGAGGCATGACGGCAAGCGAGAGCTGTGCCGCGCCAGAGAACATCGGAAGTTGGGTCAAGATGGCGAATCCCGCGCCAGCCGCAATGCGGGCAAGCTCGTGTGGGCTCGGAAGGTAGGCAACCGAGGCTGGTAGGTACCGGTATGCCGCAGGAGCATTGATCACTCGGCCGATCTGTGGAACAACCCGGTTGAAGTACCACTGGTGTCCGGTACGAAGGATTTTGGAGCGTGGCGTTGATACCTCAAGGACAGCGAATGCACCACCCGGCTTGAGGATCCTCGCGGCTTCCTCGTAGACCTCGGGAATCGACGCAAAGTTCCGCAGTGCGAACCCACACGTGATGGCGTCAAAACTGGCGTCGGCGAACGGGAGGCTGAGCGCACTTGCCTGGACTCGGGGTGCGGCGTCTGAGGAATGGACGAGCATCTGTCGCGCGAAGTCAACGCCGATGACGAAGTGACCACGCTTGTAAGCGAGGCGCACGAAGTCGCCCGTGCCGCAGGCGAGATCAAGTACGGACGCACCTGGGGTCAGCGCGAGTGCGTCGAGAGTTCGCGCTCTCCATCGTTGATCAATACCGAAGGTCATGAGGCGATTGACGAGATCGTAGGTGGGAGCAATGGCATCGAACATCTCGTGGACGAAGCGCTCCTTCTCGGTGGGTTCAGGCAAAGGGCTCGAGAGACTCATGACTGAGAGGACTCCTCTTCCGCGTCGATTCGATCATGGACGAGCTTGACGAGCGAGCGATTGGGCGATCCTTCGACCTGTGCAAGCGCCGTCGCCGCAAGGGTTCGCTGAAAATACAGGCTCACAAGCCTGGTCACGAGTTCAAAGGCCTCATCGAAGCGCTCCACTACCTCGTCATCTGATGCGCCATCGCTACGAATCGACTCATCGAAAAGCTCGACTGCCTCTGAGACGATGGGGTCGATGGCGCGAATGAATTGTTTCGAGAGCGAGAGGAGCGACGGAAGGGCAATTCCAGTCCCGAGTAGCTCAAGCCCCAGGCGACCGAGTGCAACGTCCGCGTTCGTGAACGTGCCAGATTCTGGATCAATCGGACGAAGTATTCCCTCTTTGATCAGCGCACTCAAGATCGGTGTCGGAATGTGGGTCTTTTCGCCAAGTTCTTCGAGGCCATAACGTCCACTCAGGAGCCATGATGCGCGGTCGGCCTCGCTGTAATCGGGGGTCAATTGCTCCTTGG
>JBMFXL010000297.1:0-2820 GCA_049964275.1 Acidimicrobiales bacterium
GTATTTGATCGCTGACTTGTAACGATTGAACTCGTTATCTCGGAGGGGCGCGATTCCGACCTGCCATCGTCGGGAATTTACGAATCGAAGCATAAACTCTTCGTAGTTGAGAGCGTTAATGTACTGAGCGTACAAATTTGGAGATTCATCAAAGCCGGCAACTGCACCTACGATTTCTAGGCATTCTTGACGCCCAAGGCCACGTTGTGCAAATTCCCTTAGACCTGATGTAAGGTCGCCTTCGTGAGTAGGGGTACCCATGTACACTGCCTTGACGGTCTTAGTGTCAGAGTTGGAGAATCTTCGGTACCATGAGGGGCGAACTTCTGCGAAGGTTCGTATGAGCTGTTCATCGATGAAGTTTGGGTATCTAATGACGGGTCGCGTCGAGCGCGTAAGAAGTTCGTTTTCCAATGCCGCCGTGGAAACAGTTATCGCGTCGACTGAGCTTTCGAGGACACTCAGAAGCTCTGCATGTCTGCCGTAATACTCGAATTCTGGATGGTCCTCGCTGATTAAGAAGAGTGCGTCGTCAATGTCCCATATGAGCTTCGCCTTCGCCCGCTGTGCGTCTTGAACCATCCTCTCGAAGAGAGAGACCTTCCCAGCCGCAACCCGCTGGAGAATAAAGATGTCCGCTTCGACGTGATCTGGAGCGAGAGCCGAGTGTGTGGTGATCTCGATTGCGTCTCTTAACGCTGGGTGGCTTAAAGGTCGCAAGAAGCGAATCTCAGCAGATGCAGTTGGGTAAAGAGGAGTACCTTCGGCAAAGAGGGCAATCCGGAGCTTGTCGGGCCGTGTCCGGTGTTTGGTCGATTTGGAAGGTAGGGGTGTGTCGATTTCTGAGGCAACCGATGAGGTATCTTCGGCAGGCTGGCGCACAGAAGCGGATTCGAAGTCGGTTCTGGCGAACGTTATAAGTATCTCGAGCAGCTGGAGAGGTGTGCTTGCTCTATCGAATAAGGTGCACCGACGAGCCTCTCGAGCCCTTTCCGTGAACGCTCCCCAATTCGGGGCAATTATTGGTCGATCAAGCTTTACAGCTTCCGAGAATGTGAATGAGAAAGTTTCCGGAAAGTCGCTTAGGAACAGAAGTACGTCGGGATCTGCAAGATGTGCGAGCGTCGGGAGTTCGTCCGGCCGATAGGCCCCTGTTGAGGGTATGTCTGAAAACTCCTCAATTGTTGGACCGATGACGTAAAAGTCGATCGGAAGCTGAAGGGAGTTCGCGAGCGTGATTAAGTGTCTCAATCGCGCACCACCCTTGTGGAGTGCCACGACGCCGATCGTTGCAACACGGAGTCGCTTATCGGTCGGCCATGCATCGCGCCAGCGTTCAAGGCTCTTGCGTTCCGTTTTCGCTTCGTGGTGCGGTTCAACCTCGATGCGGAGCTTAGGAAAATACTTTGAGACCCGTGCCGAGGTGTCAATTGAGGGAGAGGTTATTCGTTGGGCTCCGGTGAGCAGTCGCTCCGATCGCCTTCTGAACGCTACAATGTCGGTTCCGTCCGGTCGCGGACGTTCCGTAAGGCATCTAAAACATTCGCTGGGACCGGGTTCACCACAGTACTCACCGGTACTGGTAGTAAGGTTAATCTGAGGACAGATGTAGTAGTAATCATGGACCATGACCTGGTACGGGAACGGCCAGACGTGGAGAAGCTCAATCAGGTCATGCAGGCGAAAAACGGCTTCGTGTATCTCGATCATCTCGACGTCGAGATTGGCGACGAAGCCAGCAAGATCAGCTTGATTTGCATGGGGAGTTGCTAGGAGGACAGTAGGGGGTTCTTCCGAGGTCCGCTTCTCAAGTGTAAATCCTCCCGAAATCGACAGACGCAGGATGAGTGGAGTGAATCCATCTTGGATCATCTGCATCGCGCGATCAATTACCACCTGATCTGCGCCTCCACCCAAGTCATGCGAGATGAAGAGCCTGCAGCGGCCGAGCTCGCTTCGAAGGGCAGTAGCCGCTGCTGAATAGAGCTCTGAAATATTCGGAAATGTCTCGACAAATCGAGCGACCATGGAATAGTAGAACGGGTAGAGCGTCAGGAGCTTTCTGTCGGCGTCGAATTCTCGAATTTGTTTCTGCTTCCCGAAGCTCGCTCCGCCTTGATGCCAGACGTAGACCGCGCCCGCCTGGACGTGGAGATACCCGCGAGAGGTTGCGCGAAGTGAGAAGTCGACCTCTTCTCCATAGCCCCGATTGAATTCGAGGTCATCAAGGAGACCAACTTCCTGTAGGACGTTCTGCTTGATGTAGACACAGTGGCCAACGGCCGTAGGTATTGGCCGTATAAAGTCAATCCGATTGCCAATCCTAGATAGCTGGTCGTCGATAACTTCTGCCTGAATGGCCGAGGAGATACCTCGACTGTCCACGGGATTAGGTATCGTGCAAATCGAGCCGTTATTGGTTGTCGCGGTGACGGTTGCTATGCGCTCGTGTACGTGGGCGGCGAACATCAAGCGATCGGCCCAGTCGTTGAATACCGCTGTGTCGCTATTCAACAATATGACGTCGGTGTCGATCTCCGCGAGTGCAACGTTGCAGGCTCCGGTAAATCCTAGGTTGCTTGGGGTGCGGTAAAGGGTGATCTGACCATCGAGAACTAACCCTTCGAGGTATTCGCGAATCAAAGGATTTGGAGTGGAGTCTTCAACAACAACGACGTCCAGCTGAACCTCATTGGCGGTTCGACTTCGTATTAGGGACTCTAGGCACGTTCGGGTGGCGTGAAGGTCATCGTAGACAGGCACCAGCACGGAGATGCGGGCGGGAAGCATTCGGTTTGGGGCCCGGAAGTCTTTTCGAAC
>JBMFXL010000298.1:0-2810 GCA_049964275.1 Acidimicrobiales bacterium
GTTATGTGGCGTGGGCGGGAGATCGTGCCGATGAGGCGCTCCGCGAGGCGTGTTCGTCGTGCGTGAGGCGAGTCCGTTTGTCACAGAGTTCTCCTACGTGGAGGTCCCCCCTCGTGCTAATCTTCTGACGCTGCCATGAGGGCACGCTGTTACGGGGGACGAAGAGATGACGTACTCGCGCTACCGGGATGTGAGCGAGCTGCGACAGGCGTTGGTCGGTCGTGATGTCGAGGTTTCCGAAGATGTCGTTCGCGTCGAGATCGAACTTGACCGGGACCTGTTGGACGAGGTCTCCTACCGCATCTCCTCTCGTACGACAAGAAGTCTGAGCGCCGCACAGAGCGAAATCGGATTGAGGGGTCTGTTGCATCCTGCGCGTCTCATCGAGGACGCACGTGCTCGCAGTACGAGTCATCGTCCACTCGAGTTGCAGCCCCTCTACCGCGTCGAGGTCCGGCGAATGCAACGCAAGGTCTTGGTGCGTTCTCTTGAGGATTCTCGATACGTGCTTGGTCCCTGCGACCTTTCCCAAGGTGGCCCCGACTTTCGGGTCCCTGAGGATGGCGTGCTCTTTGACCTCGCTCGCCTCGCCACAAGTCCGCTCCGTGTGATCCACGAGTTCACCGATATCACTGAGATGGTCGCCGATGAGCGATTCGTGGAGCCGCCGATTCACGTCTTCGGTCGCTCGGAGCGTCGGCCCGCCGAGCCTATGCTTCGACTCGGCTCCCTCCGGGTGTGCGACCTCGACCGCGTGACCTTGCGCTTCGGGCCCCGACCGCCCGCCCTTGCTGCAATGTCCCTTGTGACCACGCATGATCCATTTCGCCCAGTGATCTCCTATCGGATGGCTCGTCTCTGACCAACGACACAGGATGTCTAGGTGGTCGAACTCTTGGCGCGCCTTGGGTCTTTCCCGTTAGCTCCCCGTGGCGATGCCCGCAGAGGAGCGTCGCATCATGGCTGTCGCTGCTTTGGTGGGGAGCAGTCGCCCAAGGAGTGCGGCGGCGATCTGGTTGGTGAGACCCGGGATGACGAGCGGGCCCGTACCAAGTCGTGTGAGCGCCGATTCGACGACTCGAGCGGGGGCGAGTTGGCCAGGGATCGGCTTGGTCGATCGAGAGGAGAGGCCGGGGGTCGTAATCGCACCGGGCGTCACGGTGAGTATGTCGAGACCGAGGCTTCGGTACTCCTCGTAGAGGGCCTCCGCGAGCACACGAAGATACGCCTTGGTAGCACTGTAGGTCGCGAGCTGTGCCGACCCGACAAATCCCGCGAGTGAGGAGACCAGGATCACCCCGGCGCGTGGCCGCTCGAGGAGGCCTGGGAGAAGTTCGTGAATGAGATGGCTCGGGGTGATGACATTGGTGTGGAGCGTGCGAGAGAGCACATCTGCCTCTAACTCTGCGAAGGGTCCCCCGGGCGCAAGCGCTGCGTTGTAGATGAAGAGACCCACGTCATGGTCGGCCATCTGTGTCCGCAGCTGGTGGGGCGCCTCGGGCCGGGAGAGATCCGCCACGCAGACCTCTACGCGTACCCCTGTACGTGATCGAATCTCTCCGGCAAGCGCCTCCGCAGGCTCGACCCTTCGAGCGACGAGGAGGAGGTCCAATCCTCGTTTCGCAAGCCCCCAGGACCAGGCGGCACCAAGGCCCTCGGAGCCCCCTGCGACCACACCCCAGGGTCCGTAGCGACTGGCAAAGGTGCTCATGGTGCACTGCGAGTGAGGAAGCTCCGACAAAATGGCCGATCAGATGGCCACATCCGGATGATGATCAGCAAGGGAACAATGAGCCAAGGTGCATTGTCGGCGAGGACGATGCCAAGAT
The DNA here is from genome assembly GCA_049964275.1 of Acidimicrobiales bacterium. Lineage (GTDB taxonomy): Bacteria > Actinomycetota > Acidimicrobiia > Acidimicrobiales > Acidimicrobiaceae > JAJYZP01. Next base: position 1,830 of record JBMFXL010000298.1, read on the forward strand.
GTGGGGTCGCATGAGGTCCCCAGATCTCCTCGCTCAGGATGATGGTCACGTTGGTCATCATGACTGATGCGTAGATGATTCCTGGTAGCCGAATCCAATGCTTGCCTTTGATGAAGGCGTAGATTCCCACTACGTAGAAGGGTCCGAACAAGAGTGCGTCGATCCAGATGGTTGCCTTCCACCACACGGGACGGGCCATGAGCAATGGGTCGTAGTGGCTGCCGTAGGAGTGGATAATCCGGAGCGCGAAGGCGGGCGGCCAGATGGGTGGGGAGTAGTGGTAGGGGTTGGAGATCACGAGCTGTTCCAGGTCGACGACGTAAGTGATGAAGAGGATGTTGATGAAGAAGAAGGTGAGGATGAGGAGGTCGAACTTGCGTTGTCTGAGAGGGAGTATGTTCGTGGAGCCTGGAGGCGTTTCGGTGGTAAGGGTGGCGCTCATTGGGTTACTCCTCATGCGGTGCTCGCACACCGTGGATGTGCGAGGACGTACGTATTGATGGGAAGTTACCACAGAGGAAGGGCTATGAGAGGAGAACTGGCTGGCACCTGAGGATGGATGCGAGCGGTGCGAGAGCGTGCTTCGGAGGCGGGTTGCGAGAGATCGGTCGATGAACGCGATGGCGTTGGCCAACAATGCTCACTAAAGGTGACACAACTGCTCCAGTGAATCGCTCAGGTGGTCGATAGGGACACATGCGCACCTCCATCAAGAACCATGCTTCAGCCACGGACCTACCTTTCGACGGAGTCCTCGAACACCTTCCCGAAATCGTGATCCTCGCGACACCCGATCCCAAGGAAGCGACGATCTTCTAGATGAACAAGGCCGCTCGAGAGGGGTTCTCCGCCCTTCGTGACGTGTTCAACCAGGCGCTTCGTCGCGCGGATGTGGCGACCGCGCTCGGTGGGAGCGCGCATCGCTTCCATGGCAACCCTGCGCATCAGGTCGAGGTGATGGAGGCCATGAAGGCCTCCCAT
>JBMFXL010000299.1:0-2798 GCA_049964275.1 Acidimicrobiales bacterium
ATTCGTCGATTGAGTGAGCAAGGTGTTGCCGTGCTTGTGGTCTCGCACAACCTGAATGATGTGTTTTCGGTCTCCGATCGCCTTGCGGTGCTCTATCTCGGTCAGGTCGCTGCACAAGGCGCATTGTCGGAGTTCACCTCGCAGTCGGTGGTCGACTTGATGACGACCGGTCGTTCGGGTCGGTAGGTAATGATCGTGGTTGGGGAAAGAAGCGTTAGACAATGACTGAACGACAGGACGAGTTGACGTCCGAGGGCGCGCATAATGGTGTGACGCCCGAGTCAAGTGAGCAGCGATCCAAGCTCGTTGGGTCTGGAGCCAATGTCGAGCTCCCAGATCTCGTGCACTCGACGAGCAGCATCGATGCAGAGCTCGCAGCGAGCGAATCGCTTCGCTCCTATCTGACTTCCTGGTTCCGCCGAGTCCGAAGCGGCGAGAGCGGTATCCTGCCGGTGATCATCGGGTTGGTGGTTATCGTCGTGATCTTCCAGGTTCGGGAGCCCGTGTTCCTCTCGGCCGGGAACCTGGTGAACCTGTTGATCCAGAGCACCGTATTCATGCTCTTGGGTATGGCAGAGATCTTCGTGCTCCTTCTTGGTGAGATCGATCTCTCGATTGGCTACGTTGCGGGAGTCGGTGCAGTCTTCACGGCCTATTTCGTCGGACCACCGGACAACCTCCCGTGGTACGTCGCGATCTTGATCGGCGTGATCGCCACAGCAATCATCGGTGTGATTCAGGGCGTGCTCATTACGCGACTGCGGCTTCCGTCGTTTATCGTGACCCTTGCTGGCCTACTCGGATGGGAGGGTGTGCTCATCTTCCTCGTCAATCGCATGGCGCCGAACTCTGGTGGAGTGATCCGTATTACGAACCCCGAGATCAACGACTTGGTGAGCGGAAACCTGACTCCTGTTGCGGGATGGATCATTCTTGCGGTCTCGGTGGCGATCTATGCCGTCGTGCTACTCCGCCGATCTCAGCGACGTGTTGCGTCCGGACTGACGCGCCCCCCGCTCGGCCTTACCCTTGTCAAGATCGGATCCGCAGCGGTGGTCGGCATCGTGATCGTGGTGCTCGCGAATACCAATCGGGGTATCTTGGCGCCACTCGTCGGAATGCCATGGATCGTACCGTTCCTCCTGATCGTGCTCGTGGCCTGGTCGCTTCTACTCGGCCGCACTCGATTCGGACGTTACGTCTACGCGATTGGTGGTAACGCAGAAGGCGCGCGTCGCGCAGGTATCAATGTCACCCGTGTACGTGTGCTCGTCTTTATGCTCTCCGGACTGACTTCGGGACTCGCGGGACTCGCGTACGAAGCGCGTCTTGGCTCCATTTCGATTGGTATTGATGGTGGCACCTTGGTGCTGTATGCCGTTGCCGCCGCCGTCATCGGTGGTACGAGTCTCTTCGGGGGACGTGGTAAGCCCGTTCATGCCGTGCTCGGTGGTTTGGTGATCGCGGTCATCTATAACGGCCTTGGCCTCATGGGTGTTGGGTCGGCTACGCAGTACATAGTTACCGCATTGGTCTTGCTCGCCGCCGTCACGGTTGACGCGACACTGAGGCGTGGCGCCACGCGTTAGGACGCTCTTGTTACATCCGATGTTGGACCATGTCGTGGTGGCATGGTCCCATGTCGAGTTGGGCGTGGTGTGATCTGGCTGATCGGTTGCACTCCTAGAGCTTGAGCGGCTTCATTGGTGAAGCGATGAGGGTTGGATCCGTGCGCCAGTCGACCCCTGGAACGTCGATGAAAAGTTCGATCTCATTGCCGTCGGGATCTTCGATGTAGAGCGAGTGGGTCACTCCGTGATCGGTCGCCCCAATGATGCGTACGTTGTGTTGCAGCAAGGTAGCTCGGACCTCCCGGAGTTCGTCGTCGGAGTCACCCACCTTGAGCCCGAAATGGTAGAGCCCGACCCGGCGACCTGGTGGGACCCCAGCTGCGTCTTCTCCTACTTCGATAAGGAGTAGCTCATGATGTGTTCGCTGGTTTGGCGAGGAGAACGCAGCGACTCCTCCCCCAAGACGTCCCCCGAGCGGGAGGCGCTGCCATCCAAGCACGGACTCGTAGAAGGTTACTGAACGTGTGATGTTTCGTACGTAAAGCACGAGATGGCCAAGTTCAAGAACGGGCATGAGGCACCTTTCTGCAATTTCGTTCTGATTAACGTTCGATGCAGAGATCTATTCTCGACCACCATCTGAGAAGGATTAGTGCGGATCAGCCTGCGAGTTGAAGGAGTAGTCGGGCCGCGAGGCGGGATCCGTTTCCTGTGGGGTCGAACGCAGGGTTGAACTCCGCAATGTCAGCCACCGCGAGCTTGCCCGAGAGACGCACGACCTCGATGATCTCCTCGATGACACTTACTGGCACCCCGAGTGGCGCCGGCGCCGATACCGCTGGCATCGACCCGGCAGGCAATACGTCAAGATCGAGTGAGAGATGGATCTGATCGCATGAGCGGAGAAAGCGTCCGAGCATCGCGGGTACCCCGTATTGGAGTTCGCGGTCGAGTACCCAGGTGGAATCGAGCGACCGTGCAGTATGGAAAAGCGCCTGGGTATTGGCAAATTCACTGACGCCGAGGCAGAGATAGCGAAATGGCCGCCCGGCGCTGATGGTCTCCGAGGCGATCTGGCGGAAAGGAGTCCCAGAGGTAGCGACAGGTGCGCGTCGGAGATCGAAATGTGCGTCGAGATTGATCACTCCGATGATTGGGTGCATCTCGCCTTCTTGCGCTTGGTCGTATGATCGTGCGAGTCCTGCCCAGGAGCCATAGGCGACCTCG
>JBMFXL010000300.1:0-2777 GCA_049964275.1 Acidimicrobiales bacterium
AACCCGTGCCTCCTAGGCTCGGAAGGCGCGCAGTTTTGATCTGAGATGACTCACCACCACGAACAACGACCCGCCCGTGCCATCGTGAGCGCTGTGCGTGTGTGGGGTCTACGAGTCCGTGGGTTTTGTGGGATTAAGGCGAATTATGGCTTCAATCGCAAGCTTCGGTTCAAAACTTCACCGAGCGTTCATCGGCGAGTAGCAAAGAGGGTGCGATCCGCGGGGGATTGAAGGTCCGTATCGATCGGACTTCTTTGGGGAGGGGAACTTCACGTGCACCGACGCTTATGCACTCGACTGTCTTGTGCGCCATCGACCATGAAGCGCAGGGAGATCATCGGCCGATGATGATCTTTTGGGAGGCGGTGGGCTTCGGGTTCGTCACGGCGGCTGTACTTGCGGTAGCAGCGGTCGGACTGAGCCTTCAGTTTGGCATCACCAACTACATCAACTTCGCCTATGGAGACTTCATGGCGATCGGTGCGTACTTCACGTACGCGCTCAATGCTGAGTTTATTCATCTCAATATTTGGCTTGCGATGGTGCTCGGCTCATTGCTCATGGGCGGGGTGGCCGTCCTGATAAACCGATTCATCTTGAGCCCCTTCACGAGGAAGTTCTCGAAGACCTTCTACGTCCTCATTGTGACGTTCGGTCTTTCGCTCGTCATATTGAACTTGATCTATTCTCTCTGGGGCTCGAGCGTCCGGGTCTACAACACTGCGGTAGAAAAGGTGCTCCACATCGGTCCCTTTCTTCTAACCCCTGACCAACTCTTCATCATGGGTATCGCAATCGTGTTGATGCTGGGTGTGCACCTCATGTTGAAGACCACCCGGCTCGGCAAGTCGATGCGTGCAATGTCGGATAACTCCACGCTCGCTATGACCTCCGGGATCGACACGAAGCGACTCACGACCGTTACGTGGTTTCTCTCAGGTTCGCTCGCAGGTCTTGCGGGCACCGTACTTGGTATCGCTGAGCAGAACATCACACCTGCTTCTGGCGAGCTGTTCCTATTCGTCATCTTCGCAGCAGTGATCGTTGGCGGTGTAGGGAGCATTTATGGCGCGATGGCAGGTGCGGTACTCATCGGAATGGCAACCGAGGTTTCCGCTGCGTTCATCAATCCCGCATACAAGCTCGACGTCGCGTTTGTCGTGCTGATCCTTGCACTGCTCTTCAAGCCCAATGGCCTCTTTGCACGGCCCGGAAAGGCTTAGCGATGTCTCAGATTTTCTACTACGCGTTTACCCTGCTGTTCTTCTTCTTCGTCTACTACATCCTCGCGATGGGACTCAATATCCAATACGGCGAAACGGGCATCTTGAACTTCGCCTATATCGCGTTCGTCGCGATCGGTGCCTACATCACTGGTGTCACCAGCATGCCGAGCTCGGCGGGAGGTATTCAGCACTACATTCTCGGTTTGTCACTACCGTTTCCGATCAACCTGATTCTGGGTGGAGTCGCGGCGAGCTTACTCTCGTTGCTGTTGGCCTTCTTGACGCTTCGGAGACTGAGAACGGACTACCTCGCGGTCGTGTTGATCTCCTCTTCGCTCGTGCTCTATGACATTACGAACAATTACATTCCGCTGTTCAATGGTGCCGATGGGCTCTACAACGTGCCTGAGCCCTTCGCGGGAGTCCTCCACCTGAGCCCGAATTCCTTTGTGGTCTTCTTCGCACTGCTCACCGGAGTAATTGCACTTGTGGTCTGGTTCTTTATGAGTCGACTAACGAAGTCCCCACTAGGGCGGACATTCCGTGCGATTCGAGACGACTCGACGGTGGCGGCCGCTCTAGGCAAGAGCGTCTTTCGATATCAAGTGCTCTCCATGGTCATCGGTTCGTTTCTTGCGGGCATCGGCGGAGGACTGATTATCCAGTTCGGAGGCTCATTCAACCCTACTGCTTGGCTCCCCGGTGAGACCTTCGTGGTCTTCGCGGTCATCATCGTGGGAGGCGTGGGGAACAACATTGGGCTTATGGTCGGCTCGTTAGTAGTTGAGACCCTTCTCGTCCATCTGCCGGCCTTCCTGCCTGACATCAGCGGCCATCCTGGACTCATCGAGTACATCGATGCGATGGTGATCGGCATCTTGTTAATGGTCTTCCTCTGGTTTCGACCCCAGGGTCTGGTACCGGAACGGTCTCGGAAGCTTTCCTCACTCTTGGGGGCGATGTCCCTCAAGGAGAGTGCGATCACCATGCCGACTGAGGCTTCGCTTCGCCCAGACATAACTGTTGAACACACCGCGCCTGGGTCGGTTGCTGTCGAGGAGGTTGGCCAATGAGTCAGACGTCGCCACAGTCCGACGTTCGAGAGAATGAGGCGTTCCCGCCCATCCTGCGAGCGGAGGGTATTACCAAGGCATTCCTTGGCAATACCGCCGTCAACGGTGCGACCTTCGAGGTCCCAGAAGGCCAGATTACGGCGCTCATCGGACCGAACGGGGCGGGTAAGTCCACCGTAGTGAACATCTTGTCCGGAGCATTGGCCTCCGATGCTGGGACGCTGCACCTAGGTGACCGCGACGTGACCAACTGGCCGAGCCACAAGATCGCTCAGCTTGGACTGATGCGTACCTTTCAGCTCTCCCGGGAGCTCGGCGAACTTACGGTACTTGAGAATCTTCTCGTGGCTCCCAAGCAACAATCCGGCGAGTCGCTTCTTACCGCGCTCTTCCGACCGAAGACCTGGGCAAAGCAGGAGCGTGAGCATATCGAGCGTGCCCTCGAGATTCTCAACGCTTATGGGCTCTATGCGTTGCG
>JBMFXL010000301.1:0-2755 GCA_049964275.1 Acidimicrobiales bacterium
CGAGACCGGGTCGCTTCCACAGACCAGGACCGTGACTGCCTCGTTGCCAGAACGCCCCGCCCGTCCCGCTCGCTGGAGGAGCGAGGCCATCGATCCGGGATAGCCGTTGCAGATGACCGTGTCGAGGGTGCCGATATCGATGCCCACTTCGAGCGCTGAGGTCGAGGAGATGCCCTTGATACGATCCTCCTTGACGTCTGCCTCGATCCTGCGTCGCGTCGTCGCGGCGTATCCTGCGCGATAGGCGAGCACCACATTGGATCGATCGGAGGCCTGGCGCGCAACTGCCTCGGCCTGATTCCTCGAGTCAGAGAACACAATGACCCGTCGACGGCAGCGAAGCAGGTGGCGCGTAAGGAGCGCCGACTGTGTGGTCGGGGAGTGTTCGACGTCACGAGCAGCGTCCCACACCACGACCCAACGACCGCTCTGGGGAGATCCATCGTTGTCGATCTCACGCACGGTAAGCCCTCCAAGCGCTTCGGCGTGTTCTTTGGGGTTGGCGATCGTACCTGACGCGAAGATGAACTGGGGGTGCGCACCTCGCGCTCCAGCGAGCCGTCGGAGTCGTCGGAGGACCATGGCCACGTGCGAGCCGAGCACCCCGGTGTAGGTGTGGGACTCGTCTATCACCACCACGGCGAGGTTGGAAAGGAAGCGGTCCCACCCCTTCGGCCAGCCGAGGTAGAGATTCAGCCCGTGAGGATTCGTAATGACGAGGCGCGATCGCTCACGTATATCCGCTCGCTCCTTTGGCGGAGTATCACCGTCGTAGACCGCAGGTTGTGCGACCCCACCGATCTCCTGATCGAACCGCAGGAGGGTCTCGAGCTGGTCGTGGGCGAGGGCTTTGGTGGGGTAGAGATAAAGCGCTGTGGCGGCTGGGTCGTGGAGCAACCGATCGAAGGTAGGGAGATGGAATGCAAGCGACTTGCCAGAGGCAGTCCGGGTGGAGAGAACCACATGCTCACCGTCGTGCACCGATCGAATCACGCTCGCCTGATGGGAGTACAGCTCGCGATCGGAGCCTGCAAGGTAGGTCTCGAGGCGCGAGTGAAGCCCGTAAGGCCCAGGGACGGTCTGTGCCTCTCGAGGAGGAGTGAAGAATTCGGCAACGATCTGTCCCGAGTAGAACGCCGCGCTCTCGAGCTCAGGCAATGCGTGGGAACGTGGCGGGCTGGTCGTCTCAGAGCGCAGGTGTGGAGTCGATACCTCGGGAGTGGCGTCTGAGCGTCCTCGGGAGCCATTCTCTTCGGTTGTTGGATCGTCACCTAATGGTGTGGCTGGTGCGTCCTGATCCTTGCGCACCGTCGCCGCGAATCGGGCGAGGCGGGCTTCGAAGTCGTCGTCTGGGCGAACGGCGTCGGAGCGTTGGTTCACACGGTGACTTTCTTCTCGAAGGGCAAACGGCTTAGCGAGCCCCACACCTTAGCGAACATCGAACCAGGGAAGTGGTGTCGTTTCCAAGGTGGGGAGAAATCGTGGCCTGAGGTCGACACTAAGGACCTCTTCGACCGTCGAGGCGACGTCGCAGAGTGCGACATCGGTCCACGCCCGCCCGAAAAGTACCATGCCGACAGGGAGACCCCTCTGGAGACCGATCGGGAGTGAGATGGAGGGATAGCCTGCGACCGCAGCGGCACCGTAGCCGTCCCCTGAGACGATATCCCCCGCGACGTAGTCGATTTTCCACGCGGCACTCATGGTCGGTGCGACGATCGCGTCGAGGCGGTGGAGGTCCATGATCTCGTTGATCCGTTGCTGCATCGACACGTTGAGCGCCGTCCTTGCGGTCGCGTACGCTTCATCGCTCGGACCAGGCGAACTCACCACCTCATCGAAGCGCTCCTGACCAAATACCGAAAGTTCTTCGCGAGCGAATGCGAGATGGCTACGGTGGATTGCCGCGATGGAATCATGATCTCGGGCACCTCGCTCGGTGAGGTACTGCGCGAGCGATCGTCGAAACTCATAGCGCAGGACGAGTTCTTGTGCCTCGTTGTCGATCGCGAGCGAGTAGCCCTTTTCGTCCACCATCTCGATGACCTCGACACTCGCACCCCTTAGGACCGTGAGCACTTCCATGAAGAGGTCGTCGAGCGCGGTGTCATAGCCCATAAGGGTTGCACTCGCTACACCTAGTCGGATATGGGACGGTTGGCGAGGGTTTCGCCGTGCGAGCCCTTGGGTGTCAACAAGACCCTGCATGGTCGCGGGATCCCTGCGGTCGTGACCCACGATGCATGAGAGCACCAACCGGGCATCGGCCATGGATCGTGCGAGCACGCCGACAGAGTCCTGGGTGGGCGAGATGGGGATCACCCCGGCGCGAGAGGTCGCACCAACGGTTGGCTTGATACCTACGATGCCGTTTACGGCCGCAGGACACATCACCGAGCCGTTCGTCTCAGTACCAATGGCGGCGGGGACAAGGCCCGCGGCCACCGCTGCGCCAGATCCCGACGAGGAGCCTCCGGGGCTCCGGTCGAGTGCAAACGGATTTCGACATTGGCCGCCTGTGCCGCTCCACCCGCTCACCGACCGGGTCGAACGGAAGTTCGACCATTCGGAGAGGTTGGTCTTGCCCACGATGGTGGCGCCTGCTTCCCGGAGTCGTCGGACCACACCTGCATCGAGGGGTGGAGGGGGAATCTCCCCGAGTGCAAGGGACCCCGCGGTAGTAGGCAGGTCGGTGGTATCGCAGTTGTCCTTGACGCCGATCACGACGCCGGCGAGGGGGCCGTTAGGTGAGGTT
>JBMFXL010000302.1:0-2751 GCA_049964275.1 Acidimicrobiales bacterium
GTTGTAGGTGAACCAATTTGCGCTATAGCTCTTGTCGAGGTGGAAGACAACCGTCTCAGGACCGGTCTGCTGGTAGGAAACCACGTTGTCGGGGAACGCGCCCGGGACGTACGACGCCCAGGTGGTCTTGTTCGCCTTCAACAGGTTCATCCAGAAGATGATGTCGCGAGCGTCGACCGTCTCACCGTCCGACCACTTCCAGCCCTTGAGCTTGATAGTCACGACCGTATTGTTGTTGGAGTACACCGGCGCGTACGCGAGTGACTCGTTGTAGTTGATCTGTGCCTTCGACCCGTTACCGAAGAAGTACAGGTTGCGGAACATCAAGATCTGAAAGTTGTACAGATTGACGTTCGTGAACACCGACTGCTTGATGAACGGGAAGATGTACGTAGGGGCCGAGCCGGGCTGTTCGGCAAAGTACGCCGTGCCACCCTTCACGACCTTCGTGGACGTCGACGCAGATGCGGCGCTTGAGCTTCCTGCTGCGGAACCACACGCTGCGGCGACCATTGCAAGCGAGCCGACGAGTGCATAGGAACGAACCCAGCGCCTCGAGGAGCCCCCTCGCAACTTGAGCGAAAGTTTCTTCACCCTTAGTTACCCTTTCTCCAACCCCCCTGCCGGACTACTCCGTCAGGTGAACACCCGAACTTAGTTCAAGTTGACTCGTAAGTGAATGAAAACTTACATCAGATAACAAACCTGTAACTAGAAAAGCGCAAACTTTTCCCAATTTCTTCTCAGCCGACGCACAACTTCGGGATAATCGCGCCGCGCGTAGATCCAGACGTACCAGTACGCGTCTCGGCAACCTCGCACCTCAGCGGGCATATTGGACCCTGGCGAATAGTATCGGACGGTGGCCAGACTCCTGATCGACCTCTCGCCGTTGCGGATCAGTCGCGACTTTCGCCAGCTCTTCATCGGGCAGCTCGTCTCGGGTCTCGGTGATCAGATCACCGTCGTTGCCGTCGGCTACGAGGTCTTTCGACTCACCCACTCCTCACTCCAGGTCGGCTTGGTCTCGATCGCCCAGCTCGTACCACTGCTCGCAGTCTCCATCCTTGGTGGACCACTCGTCGACCTCATTGACCGGAGGCGCCTCCTCATCTGGTGTTTCGTGTGCGCAGGTCTCGCGAGTGGTGCGATCACCCTGGACGCGCTTCGAGCACATCCGGCGCTCTGGCCCTTCTACGTGTTCACTGCGCTCGAGGCAGGGTTCTCCGCGCTGACCAAGCCGTCACAGAATGCGGCGATCCCGTCGATGGTTCGTCCTGAGAAACTCACCGCCGCATTCGGAGTGAGGCAGATCATGTTCCAGGTCGGGAACGTGGTCGGTCCGGGGCTTGCAGGAATCGTGATCGCGCAGTTCGATGTTGGTATCGCGTTTGCCCTCGACACCGCCTCGTTCTTCGTGGCAGCGCTCGCCTCCGCGAGTATCACCGCACAACCACCTATACATTCGGACCGACCAAACGGTATGCATGCCCTGCGAGAAGGGCTTCGCTACGTCATTTCTGCACGGATCCTTCAGGGGATCTTCCTCGCCGACCTCGCAGCTATGGTCTTCGGACTCCCACGTGCGCTCTTCCCCGCACTCGCAATCAATCACTTCCATGCGGGTGCGACCGGACTCGGTGCGCTCTACAGCGCGGTCGGGATCGGCTCGTTCATCGCGGCACTTACCTCGGGATGGTTGAGCCACGTATCCCGACAGGGTCGATGGGTGCTCATCGCAGTGCTCACGTGGGGCGCCTCGATGATTGGTTTCGGAGTGGTCGCAGGCCTAGCCCTTGGCGCCGTCTTCCTCGGAATCGCCGGATACGCCGACGTCGTCTCCGCCATCATGCGTGCATCGATGCTCCAGACCGTGGCACCTCCCGCCATGCGGGGGCGACTCTCCGCGATCCAAACCGCGGTCGTCACCGGGGGGCCACGTCTTGGGGACCTTGAGTCGGGGGCGGTCGCGGGGGCTATAGGGGTCGAAGGTTCGGTCATCACCGGCGGCATTGTCTGCATCATCGCCGTCTTGGTGGTGGCGTGGCGCCTTCCGAGCTTTGCTCGATACCGACTTCTCGTCCCGCACAAGGAGCCAGATTCAGCCCGATCGACCGAGGATGATCGAGATCATGAGGAACACGAGCACGACGGTTGAGATCGTGGCGAGTGCTCGGTCGTGGTGGAGGGCGAAGAGGAGTGCTGCAATCGCAACTCGAGCAATCGGGGTCAACAGCAGGAGCACCAGGCCGAGTTCGATAATGGCAAGTCCTCGTCCATGGAGCACGCCAAAGTAGACGCCGCCGAATGAGTGGGGGAAGTGGAAGCTCGGTCCGATCACGTGATGCGCGATCGAGGTCGTACCCCTCGACACACTTGCTGCGTCTTGGAAAAACGCAAGCACGAGTCCTATGAGTACGACCGAGAGCGAGAGCACGACACCTACTCGGAGCACACGCGCAACGACCAGCTCGATCTTCTCTTCGGCAATCTTTTCCGCGTTCGTCCAGGCGGAAGGCTCGATCGGCTCGGTCACACCGCCCCCTTGTAAAGCATCTGCAGCGCGACGATCACCAAGACCACGACGAAGATCCCGCGCAGTTTTGACGCATCCATCTTCGGCAAGAGACGCGCACCGAGGAGCGCACCGAGCACTACCCCGAGCGCCGTTGGACCCGCAATGAACGGATTGACGTCCCCGCGCAAGAAGTAAATTCCAGCGCTCGCTGCTGCGGTCACACCGATCATGAA
>JBMFXL010000303.1:0-2743 GCA_049964275.1 Acidimicrobiales bacterium
GCCATATCTTGAAGGAGCAGGGCGAGGTGGAGTCACAATTCCCTCCTCCACTCCGCCGAAGGATTGCTGACTCGCTCATTCAGGTACTCGCCGAACTCCACGCAATCGATCCCACGACGGTTGGGCTCTCAGACCTTTCGAAACACGACGGATATATCGAGCGACAGCTCCGTAGGTGGCATGGGCAGTACCAGCAGTCGAGCGCGGAGATCTCAAGTGACGTACCCGCAATCGATGCCGCATTCAAGCAACTAGGACAACGGATACCACCCCAACGACAGGTCTCCATCGTGCACGGCGACTATCGCCTTGACAACACCATGATCGGCGAAGATGGTCAAGTGGCCGCCGTCCTTGACTGGGAGATTTGCACCCTCGGAGATCCTCTCGCGGACCTCGGACTCTTGATGGTGTACTGGACGGATCCAGACGATCCAAACTCCGCCCTAGGTCGCGCAACCTGCGCGCCGGGTTTCCCCCATAGAGAGCAGCTCGCACGTGCCTACGCAGCTCGTCGACAGGTCGACCTTTCCGATCTTCCCTACTACGTCGCATTTGCCTACTGGAAGCTCGCTTGCATTCTCCAAGGTGTCTACTCCCGCTACGTCCAAGGTGCAGCTGGCGGTGATCCCAGCGATGTCTCGCTCTATGCAGACCAGGTGGTCTGGCTCGCCGAACAGGCGCTGGCCACACTTGAGCAACTGAGGTAGTCACACCTACGCTTCTGGGCGATTGGTGAACGCTGACATCTCTGATGAGTCACGAAGACTCAGCAGAGACGTCAGCTACCTTCCTCGCTACATGGTCGACGATGATCGTGGGACCACAGCGACCAATGCTGCTAAGACCTACTGCGGTGACGTCGTGGTGGCAATAGGCGTTACCCACCAGTAGGCCGTGCTCAATGAGACCGACGACCGATCGGCCTGATCAAAGGCGCACGACAGAACGGGCACCTGCTGGCCCGAGAAGTTACTTCCCGCAGTAACGACGCCAGATATCGACTGCAATGTTTGGGACTGTGGGGGAACGTTGACCGCCCCGAAGAATCCGGGCAGATCCGATGAAGATGCCAGTATCGTGCAGCTCCCCGATATCGTCGTGCTCGCAGTATTCGTAATCTCGGCCTCGATGTTGACGTAGTAGGACTCATTCGTGTTCAGGGTTGGACCGTTGAGCCCTGTGGCAGTGGTGTACACCGCACCGGCACCCGGCGCCCCCTGTGGTCCCTGTGGTCCCTCTGGTCCCGGATTTCCCTGTGGACCCTGTGGACCCTGTGGTCCCTCTGGTCCTTGTGATCCCTGAGCGCCGACGATGCTCGTCCCACTCAAAGGCCATCCTGATGCCGTCTTCGGTCCGTAGATCACTTCAGTGGAGGTGTCCAGGTAGAAATCCCCCACCTGCCCAAGCGTGGTCGGCGGCTCACCAGTACCGTTCAGAATGGTGTTGCCATTTGCCCCAGGAGGACCCTGTGGACCAGCCTGATTCCAACTGATCAACCTGTCCCCCGCAACACAGTGCGGAGTCTGGCCCGACTCCACCCGGTACATCACGCCAAAGTGCTTCGACACACAGGCCGAATAGGTGACGGACGCGGTTGACGAACTCGCCACCACATCGCTCACGAGCACCCCTCCACCAAGGCCTGATCCGACGAGTAGCGCCGCAACAAGACTGATACCTCTGGTTATTCTCATTCTGTTCCTCGCTGACAGTTACACCACCGATACGTACCACTTGGGCTCCATCACCAAGGTGAGCCCACGTCGCCTCCCGATACTACCTCAGGTGTTTCATAGCCGCATGGCAAGGATCGCCGCTGCTATATCCACGGATCCCTCGCCTCGACCGTCGGTAGCGCTCGACGATTCAGCAACCAGCGAGTTGGTTCAGGTTCGACTAACGTCGCTTCGCACGGCGAGCGGCAGCGATACCGGCCAGTGCTTCAAGGATCACCCGATGCGCGTTGTTGATCGTCAGGTCAGCCCAGTCGAAGGGCGGCGCGACCTCCACGACATCCATCCCGACGAGCGGCAGCTCGCTCGCGAGCCGACGAACCACACGAAGAAGATCGACCGGAGCCATGCCACCTGGCTCGGGCGTGCCAGTTCCCGGTGCAAAGCCAGGATCCAGCACGTCAATATCGATAGACAGGTAGAGCGCGTCGCAATCCTCTAGCGACTCCGCAATCGCGTCATCAATCACCGCATTGATCCCGCGCTCCCACACCTCATGCATGAGGTGCCAGCGCATACCTTGAGCTTGCATCCACTCAAAAATCTCTGCCGGGGGCCAGTAACCACGGAGTCCCACTTGAACGAAGTTCCGACCTCGGACGGCACCGGACTCAATGAGCCGACGCATTGGACTCCCATGGCTCGCAAGGTTGCCGTCGATATCGGGAGCGGTATCCGCATGCGCGTCAAAGTGAATGATCCCGAGTCGCCCCCATCCCACCGCCTCGGCAATCGCACTTGCCGAGGGATAGGTGATCGAGTGATCACCGCCGATGACAATAGGGATGATCCCCCTCGAGGCCACCATGGATACTCGCTCACGTATCGAGGCATGTGACTTCTCGGCCATGCCATGAAAGCACATCGCATCACCAAAATCGACGACGTCAAGCTCCTCAAAGAGCTCGATGCCAAGATCGAGGTGATACGTACCGGGACCATATGCCTGTCCCCGAAGCGCCCGAGGTCCAAATCGTGCACCCGGGCGAAAGGTAGTGGAATCATCC
>JBMFXL010000304.1:0-2741 GCA_049964275.1 Acidimicrobiales bacterium
CGTAGATCGCGAGGTACCAGCGATGGACCTCGACCGGCTCGACCCCCCACAGCAACGCGAACAGGCCGGTGACCATCAAGCGCTGGATGTGGTGTGCATAGCCGAGACGCAGCGTCTGCCCAATCACCTCTCGAAGGCACGCCATCTCGGTGTCTCCAGTCCAATACCACTCGGGCAACGGCCGACTTGCACCGAGCGCGTTCCATTCGAACCATTCCTCGCCGAAGTGGCAGTAGAGTCCGCGCACGTACTCTCGCCACCCAATCACCTGACGGATGAATCCCTCCACGCTCGCAAGCGAGACCGACCTTGTGCGATACCGGTCCTCTACTGCACGCACGACTTCGTCGGGATGGAGGAGCTTGAGATTGAGTGCCACCGAGAGCATGGAGTGACCAAGGAGCGGCTCTCCTCGCCACATCGTGTCCTGGTATCGCCCGAAGTTGGGAAGCGCCTCATCAAGGAAGTGCGAAAGCACCCTCAGGGCTTCGTCCTTGGTCGATGGCCAATACCAGTTGCCAAGCTCACCTGGATGATGCGGAAACATGCGTTGAACCAGATCGACCACGTCTCGACGTACGGAATCGATCGCAAACGTGGGGAACTCGTTGACGAACGGTGGCCCATACACGTCGAATGACCCGCGATTCTCCTCGTCGAAGTTCCACCGTCCACCCTCTGGCTGGTCTCCATCCATGAGGTATCCGCGCGTTCGTCGCACATAGCGGTAGAAATGCTCGAGACGAATCTGCCGTCTGCCCTCGACCCACCGCGCGAACTCGGTCCGCGGTACGAGGAAGTGATCGTCCTCAAGCATGCGCAGTGGTATCGCCCGACGCTCACAGGTGGCTCGGATCTGCACGCTCACGCGTAGGTCTCCGGGCTCCATTGCAATGACCCGTTCCGGTTCCCAGTCGTCGATGACCTTCTCGAGGCCCTCGCTGAGACGTGCCACAGGATGCTCATCGAGAGACAGGTAGGTAACGTCGTATCCCCTTGCCCGTAGTTCCTGCGCAAAGTGCCTCATGGCGGCGAGGAATACGGCAATCCTCGCCTTGTGCGACCAAACGTCAGTCGATTCCTCGATGGCCTCGATCATCACGACTCGGTCCTTGTCGGGATCGGCCTCTTTCACCAGCGGGGAATCGAGCGCGAGCTGATCTCCAAGGACCAGGATCAATGCACCCATCTCAACTCCCTTGGCGCCGATTTCGTCGACAGCGCTCCGAGCAGTAGCGCACCTCGTCCCAAGTGGCGTGCCAGCGTCTCCTCCAAGCGAAGCGACGACCACAGACCGGACACATCTTCTCGGGAAGATTCGACTTTCGATGGGTCACAAAGGGCCTTACCAATGGGCTCTTCGGAGGCACGTGCGAGAATCCACCCTCCAAGCCTACGGACATTCGTCACGTTACACCGAACGAGCTGGTCACCCAAGCTCGAGTGAGCCTTCAAGTGCCCGGCGTCGATCTCGCAAAGAGGGTCTTTTGGCACCTTTGGTCCAACGGAGAAACAAGGCTCGGTGCGGCCGTGTTGGACCTGATGACATACCCGTTGGGGTATGAGAAGGAGGTTACCGCGATGCGGTTCGTCCAAATGATGGAACAGACAAATGGTCGGCTCGCGCGCATCGTGCTCGGCGCGATACTCGTTGGCATCGGCGCGACGGTCGGAGGCGGATGGTGGGTGCTTGCCATCATTGGTCTGGTCCCGATCGCTGCAGGCATTTTCGACTTCTGCCTGATTGCCCCGTTCTTCGGAGAGAAGGTTCACCACGTACCTCCCCATGCCTAGGCCAGGTAGGTCGTCACGGTTGGCGCTCGGCGGCGAAGAAATGGTTCGTGCTCACGCGCCCGTGCTCAGGAACGTTTCGGCTCTACCCGCCTAGCGAGGGCAGTTCAGCGCCGAGCCGTCGGCCAACTCCCGAGTTCAGTGCAAGCGTGCGCGTCGTCGTGAAGTGCCGTAGAGGGAAGAGATTCCCACGATGAACATGGTCGCCAGCCCAAATGCAATGAGCGTTGGCTCTGGGCCAAGGCGACTCGACACGGCTCCGAACACATACGCGCCAACCGGAGTCGTACCGCCCATCAGGAGTACGTAGATGCCCATGACGCGTCCTCGGAGATGATCGGGAACGTAGAGTTGCAAACTCGTATTGGTGGTCACTGCAAGCACGATGCTCGCGGCGCCACCGAGCGCCACCACGACGAGGCTCAGTAGGTAGGTACGCGACCACCCAAGGAGCACGAGCGAGATTCCAAGTACCATGCCGCCAGCGATCAGGCGCCGCATGGTGACGCGTCGCGTCTGTGTGAGCATGACCGCCGCGGTGAGGGAACCCACGCCGAATGCCGCCATCAGTGCTCCGAGACCAGTTGCCTGTTGATGAACAACGAATCGGGCAACGAGCGGGAGGACCACCTGCCAGTTGAGACCGATGAGACTCGCGCCCCCGAAGATCAATACGACGCGTAGCACCTTGGGGGTTCGCCGCACGTAACGAAATCCCGAGACAAGCTCCTGAGCGACCGAACCACCGCGCGCGAGTGGGCGAGGGAGGGTATGCACTGGTCGAATCAACAGCAGTACCGCAATCGCAGGTAGGTAGCTCGCCGCATTGAGAAACAGGGTTCCCGACACTCCCCAGACCGCGACCGTGACGCCGCCGATCGCCGCACCAATCATGCGCGCGGCATTGAACTGGACACTATTGAGCGCCACTGCGTCGGCAACGTGTGCCC
>JBMFXL010000305.1:0-2740 GCA_049964275.1 Acidimicrobiales bacterium
GGAACGATTCCGCGCAGTCGCCGGCTTGAAGGAGGAAGGCCTCTCCGCGGGATGCTCGAGCAAGTGCTTCGGTCAGCTGGTTGATTTCGGCCGGTACCACCAGCGGTGGGAAGTTCGAGAGCTCCTTCTCGACTGCTTCGACTGCTGAAGGGTCCGGCCAATCAGGCTGTTGCGCGAGCGGGAAGTTCTTCCAGTCCCACGGTTCCCACGTCATAGTGTGCGCATCTCCTCCGAGCCACGTTGGGCCGAGCATTCTCGCTAAAAAGTGTACCCGCGACCTGGATTTTCCCTTGCCTAGGGAATGGTGCGTCGTCGGCATTTACTATGCAATGCGTGGTCCCATTCCGTTTCGGTGTGCAGTTGAAGTCCGCCTCGTCTGCTACGCAGTTCTCTGCGCTCCTCAGGCGCATCGAGGAGGCAGGCTTTGACTTTGTGTCGCTACCCGATCATCTCGATGTGCAACTTTCGCCCATGGTGGCGTTGGGGTTCGCTGCGGGGGTGACTAGCTCCCTCGGCGTGGCCTCGTTGGTGCTCAATGCCGACCTCCGTCACCCCGTCGAGATCGCTCGCGAGGCGAACACGCTCGCGCATCTCGCGCCGGGACGTTGTGCACTCGGGCTTGGCGCGGGGTGGGATCCGAACGACTACCTCCAATTGGGTCGAGCGTTTGAATCGGCCGGCACTCGGATCACTCGTTTCGAGGAGTCGCTCGAGATCATCACCACGTTGTTCGCCACTGGCCACTGCGATCATGAGGGGCCGAGCTATCGGATTGAGAATGCGAGCCTTCCCTATCCTGATGAGCGGCCCGAGCTATGGATTGGAGGCGGTGGGTCCAAACTCTTGCGCCTTGCCACTCGATATGCAGATGTCGTAGGGATCAATCCGCGGTTGAGTGGTGGATCGCGTTCGAACGAGTTGATCAGCGAGCTCTCGCCGGAGGCATTCGAAGGTAAGGTCGAGATCGTCCGTGAGGAGGCCGAGCGAGTCGGTCGAATACCCGAATTGCAGTGCCGAACGGAGTTCGTCTATGTGGGTGAGGATTTCGCGTCGATGGTTGCCGCGCTCGCCCCTGGCTTCGGAATCGCTCCGGAACTCGTCTACGACATGCCTCCGGTGCTCGTAGGGACGGCTGACCTCGTTGCGGAAACCCTCGTGTCCCGTCGGGAACGATTTGGGGTGTCGAATTGGGTCATCCATGAGGACCAGGTCGACCTCTTCGTGCCGGTACTCGAAAGGGTTCGAGCGTAACAACGGTGCGTATTGGCGTCTTCGGGGGCACGTTCGACCCCATCCATATTGGACACCTTGTTGCTGCGACGAATGCTAAGTACGCAGCTGGTCTCGACCTCTGCTACTTCGTGGTCGCCAACGTACCGTGGCAGAAGGAAAATGCGCGGGTGGTCACTCCCGCTGACGTGCGCCTTGGCCTGGTTGAACGCGCGATCGCCGGACTTCCCGGTTTTGCGGTCTCGGATCTCGAGATTCGCCGTGGAGGGTACTCATATACCTACGACACCTTGTTGGAGCTCGGCGAGTCACACCCCGATGACGAGCTTTACTTGATCGTCGGCGCTGATGCCGCGCTGGAGATGACCTCGTGGGAGCGTGCGTCGGAGCTGTCGCAACTCGCAGAGTTGGTGATCGTCTCACGTCCCGGTTTTGTGGCTCCCACGGAGATTCTTGGGTGGTCGTCGTGGGTGATGGTGGAGATCCCAAGCCTTGCCATCTCTTCGACCGATCTCCGCCAGCGGGCGATTGACGGTCGTCCGCTCGATTTCCTCCTCCCTCGGTTCGCAATCGACTACATCAAAGAGACCAATCTCTATCGCGATGGTGGGGTGAACGAGTCCTCGTAGGTGATTGACGAGATAGACTGTGGATATCTTGATCGGTCATTCACCACAAGTGCCTGGCTTCAGTGCAGCTTTTGAAGCTGCGGGTGGGTAATGAACTGCTCTTTCGCTCGGCTGGGCAATGCCTCAACTCGCACTCCGCGGAAGGAATCGCTTCTTTGACCACTGAAACTCCTGAAACGTTTGATCTCTCCAATGATCTCCCCAGCTACGTTGATGACGCGGTGGCTGCGCTTCGCATTCCTGAAGACGATCGTCAGATGATCGACGCGATCGCAGATGGGATTCTCGACAAGAAAGGTCATGATCTTCGGATCTTGGATGTGCGTGCCATCCACTCGGTGTTTGACTATTTCGTGGTCGTGACGGCGAACAATCCTCGCCAGATGCGCACGATCGCTGACGCAGTCGAGGAATCCGCGCGTGTGCGATGCGGGGTGAAGAAGCGTTCGATCGAGGGTCTTCAAGGTGAGGCATGGACGCTGATTGACTTCGGCGGCGTCGCGGTCAACATCTTCTCGGCTGAGGCTCGCTCTTTCTACGCTCTCGAACGGCTCTGGGCAGATGCGCCGACGGTAGATTTCGCGGAGGCCGCGGCATCGTTGCAAACGAACTAGGGAGAGTCACGATGTCAACGCAACGAAGCGGTGGACGAATTGTCGTATTGAGCTGCCACTCCGAATGGGTGTTCGACTTCGATCGTCAGAGATTCCTCCGGCTTCCGCTCGGTGAGCGAAACCGAGACGCGCATCGATTCGGTAGCGAAGGATGGCAGCCCTTTCACGACGTGGAGTTCGAGACGGACACGCCGAACTTCGTCGTCTATCTCAATTCGGACCGCTCCCATCTCCTTCGTTCCTACCGGCATGTGGAGCCATGCCCGC
>JBMFXL010000306.1:0-2731 GCA_049964275.1 Acidimicrobiales bacterium
GTCGTCTCGATGGCCTCCAACCTCTCTGCAGCGCCCCTTGCCCGACGCTTTGGGCTCGTACGTGCGACCGTAGGGTTGCGGATCGTCGTGGCGGCGCTTTTCGTACCTATGGCGCTGTCTCCGAATCTGTACCTCGCCGGGTTCTTCTACCTACTACGTATGACGGGCCAGCGGGTCGTCCTACCAATGCGACAGTCCTACGTCATGGGCATGGCGGATCCGAGCGAACGATCGAGGGTTGCGGCGATCTCCCAGCTCCCCGCCCAAGTCACCTCCGCCGTAACGCCGACACTCGCAGGGTTTCTCTTCGACGAGGTTTCCTTGGCGGCACCCTTCCTCTTCGCGTCGGTGCTCCAGTTCCTCAACGCAGTGAGCTATTACTATTTCTTCCGCGACCTGCATCCAGAAGAGGAACGTACGCCAGGCACACCTACGCTCAAGGTCGCTCTACCGCCAAACGAGATGACCACTCAACCAGATCTACCGGCCTGAGATAGCACCATCGGCGGGGAGGGTGGATTGCCTTCGGCGCGGGCCGCGCTCGGCGACCATGCCACCGAGACTTCGAAGAAGCAGGAATGCCCCTTCGCGATCCTGCCTCACCTGCCACGTGATGCGTGCGTCGCTCCGTTGGAGCGTCCAACGCATCTCGAAGATCGCGTCCGTCTGAGCTATCTCTCGAACCCGGAGCTGTGAAGGCCATTGCGTGCTCTGAGACACCGCATTGAGGGGCGCGGCGGCATCCGCGAGTACACGGAGAGCGCGAAGCAGTAGTGCTCGGTCGGAATCAGTGAGCGCCGCCATTGTGTCGGAGAAGGTTCGAGTGGCACAAATTCTCACGACTCTCGTTGCTCCCTCGGGACCACGAGACGATCAAGAGCGATCACCCGACCTTCGTCCGCGTCGGATTCCGCCAATTGCTCTTTGGCTTGCCATTCGTTGCTCCAGAACCAAGCCTGTTGCACCGGTACCGGAAGATGCGGTCGAAGCACGAGCTCACCGTTACGTTCGATGATTTCCACCTGCGCGCCTGGCTGATCAAGCCCGTATCGTTTACGCAGGGATGCGGGAATCGCAATCAGTCCACGACTCTGTACCGAAACGAATATTGCCTCGTCCGCCATGGGGCGAGTCTAGTTCTCGTGGTCAGCTCGCAGCGAGGTGTTCGATCGATACACCCGTGGATGACGGTGACGATGCTTGTTCTTGTAGAGTCCTTGGTCGGCCATCGCAATGAGTGCGGAGGCATCGACCGCTCCCCCCACAAGCGTCGCGGCTCCGACCGAGATCTCGATAGGACCATACGAGGAATGAATGGTCTCGACCGCGCTCACGAGACGAATCGCGACCGCTCGAGCTTGGGTAAGCCCAAGTCGCGGCAGGATGACCGCGAACTCGTCACCTCCGAGTCGTGCGAGCGTCTCATTGAGTCGCATGGACTTGAGCATCGCGTTCGCTACCTCACGCAGCACCAGGTCGCCCGCGAGATGACCATGAGTGTCGTTGATCTCCTTGAAGTGATCGAGGTCGAAGAGCAAGAGCGAGAGCGCATCGCCGTTTCGCCGCGCATCCGCGATGGCTGCTTCGAAGTGTTCGTCAAAACTTCGACGATTCGCGAGCCCCGTCAATCCGTCGACTGTGGCCTCATACTCGAGTCGACTCCATGCCTCCGAGGAGGAGATGGCGACCGAGAGCGCGGTCGCGAACTCGTCGAGGGTGGTCAACATCTCGACCGGCGCAGTGTGGGGCCCGGTGCTGATGACAATCGCACCCCAGGTCGATCCTTGGAAGATGATCGGTACCGCCGCCGTAGTTCCTCGTGGGGGCGCCGAGGTCGCAGTTCCACGAATCACAGCCTCTGGGACCCATGAGGAGAGCTGAGGCAAGCCGGATTCCTCCACCCCGACGATGATCGAGCGCTCCTCAGGTGATCCAAGGAATCGATCGGAGAACGCCGTAGCATCGAGCGCTCCTGACGCGATCACCTCATGGAGCCCACCGCGGAACCGAACCAACCCAACGATACTGTGCTCGAAGAGTCGCTCGAGGGACTCACACGCCAGCGTGCCGATATGGTAGACCGAGACACCTCGGGCAGTCGCGTCCGCAAGTTGACGAAGTGCCCCTGTGAGTACGTCTCGACGACGCTGCTCGGTCACATCGGTGGCAACCACGACACCGCCGAGCACGCTTCCGTCCGCGGCGCGTACCGGCGCCGCAACTAATGCGATCGTATGACCGTTGATAATGCGGTCCCAGTGGTAAGTCGAACCCTCGAGCGCACCCCGATAGCGCGGCTCGAGCTCTCGGCTTCGTTCGGGAAGCACCTCGAAGAGCGTCTTTCCAACCATCACTTCGCCAACGAGTCCGAAGATTTCAAGCGCCGGACCATCCGCAGCGATATAGCGAAGATCGAAGTCGAAGATGAGCACGAATCCATCGGGGAAACTCCGCGCGATCGAACGATAGATCTCCGTCGAACGCTCGAGCACTTCTGCACGTTCGTGGTCATCAGTCTCATCGCTCGCGTACGCGAAGAAGCCTACGATCTCCTCACCGATGCGGTGTGGCTCGTAGTCGATTTCGACGAACCGGCGATTACCGCCTCGATCAGTGAACTCTCGTCGGAAGTGTTGGGGCTCACCTGCGAGTGCGCGTTCGATGGATGACAGATTGACGGCGAAGACTTCAGGTCCAAGGATCTCTCGTGCCTCCTTGCCGATCGCGTCGA
>JBMFXL010000307.1:0-2725 GCA_049964275.1 Acidimicrobiales bacterium
AGACCGATGACATGATCCCAGAGCTCGACGGCCTGCTCAGGGCTCGGAAGTCGACTGATCACCGGTCCAAAGAGCGCGGTTCCGTTCGGGGGATCGAAGTGGAGGATCGGCGTGCCGACGTCCTTGCCAGTGAGCGAGAGTGCATAGTCGGTCTCCTCTTGGATGACCTTATCGGCGGTCGTGTCCTCGAATGCGTCCTTGAACGAGGTGGGAAGCCCGAGTTCGGCGAGGATCGGCTCCACGAAGGTCTTGGTATCGGCGGTCAATTCTTCCCGGCGAGCCTTGGACGTCTCGAAGATATTTCGACCATATGCCTCGTAGAGTCGTGCGACAGCGTCGTTACCTCCGGCATCACGTACGTTCTTGGCGATGCGAAGCAGTTCGAGTCCCGAGGTGTGTACTCGCTCGTAGTTGTCGGGGAAGGTCGAATAGTCAGCGCCGGCGTTGACGAATCGAAGTGCGATGAACCGCCATTCGACATCGAGGGACTTCTGGGCTTGAACGAGTCGAACCCACTTGCTCGTCATCCATGCGAACGGGCAAACGGGGTCGAAATAGAACTCTAGGTCGGCCATGCATCCTCCAGTGGTAGTGCTCTTCGTGAGTCTCCAACACCGATCCTTCCCGGCCCATTCCGCGGTGGTGAGTACCGCTACCATTGTACAATGGCATCTATGCACCCAGCTTTTGCGCCAGGAGCTCCTCGTCAACTGCGCGCATGCCATGAGTGACGACGTTGAAGAGACGAGTTCGTCCCCGACTTTCGGGGGCGGCCGAATCATCGGATTCTCCGACGGCGTCTTTGCGGTGCTCATCACCATCTTGGCGCTAGGTCTGAGCGTGCCGAGTCATCCGACTCTCGACGCGGCGGTCAAGGACCTTCCTCAGTTGCTCGCATTTGCGCTCAGCTTCGTATTCCTGGGTATCTACTGGAATAATCACCACCATCTCTTCCGTGTCACCCATCAGGTCAGCGGGGGAGTGATGTGGGCCAATATGAACCTGCTTTTCTGGCTTGCACTAGTGCCGGTGTGCACCGGATGGATCGCGCGGGACCCTTCCCATGCCATTCCTGCGGCGTTCTACGGCGCTGATGCTGCCCTCGCGGGCATCGCGTACGGAATCCTGGTCCGTGCCATCATCCATACGAACGGGCGTACCTCTGCGATTGCGCGTGCGATAGGTTCCGATCTGAAGGGGAATCTTTCGGTTGCGCTTTATCTCCTCGCGATCCCCCTTACCGCTCTCGCGGCATATGTTGCGTATGGCCTCTACATCACGGTGGCCATCGTTTGGTTCATCCCGGATCGGCGGATCACGAGAGAGCTGCGGCGCTCCCCGAGATAGTGGGTTGCACGCTGGACCGGTCGTGGTCCATTGAATCACTCGGGGGTTCCCAAGTTTGGCGGGCACCACGTGAATTGGGGTAAAGTCGCGCTGATGGCTACCGTGACCCCAGATCCCAAGTCCACTATTTGGTACACCTACACTGACGAAGCTCCTGCGCTTGCACTGCTCTCGTTGCTACCGATTCTTCGTTCCTATGCCGCGCACGCTGGTGTGTTCTTCCAGACCAAGGATATTTCGCTTGCCGGTCGGATCTTGGCGGCGTTTTCCGACACCTTTCCCGTGGAGCAGCGTGTGGAGAATGCCCTCGCCACGCTGGGTCAGATGGTGAAGGAGCCAGAGGCAAACATCATCAAGCTTCCCAACATCTCGGCTTCGATACCCCAGCTCGAAGCCGCCATTGCCGAACTCCGTCGGGAAGGCTATGAGCTGCCTCCATTCCCTCATGAACCAGCTGCCGACGAGGAGCGAGAGATCGCTGCACGGTATCGGCGGGTGCTGGGGAGTGCGGTCAATCCTGTCCTGCGCCAGGGCAACTCCGATCGGCGCGCACCCGCTTCGGTCAAGCAGTATGCGCAGCTTCATCCGCACCGGATGGGATCCTGGAGCGCAACCTCGAAGACCAACGTGGCGCATATGGAAGAGGGTGATTTCCGTCACTCGGAGGAGTCGATCACGATCGACCAGCCCGGTGCGCTCACCATTGAGTTCGTCTCGGTAAATGGTGAGTCCCGGTCGCTTCGTGATCCCATACCTGTACTTGCTGGTGAGATCGTCGACGCATCAGTCATGAAGGCCGAAGCACTTCGGAGCTTCCTTGAGGCCCAGGTGCGAAGGGCGAAAGAGGAGTCGGTCCTGTTTTCGCTTCATCTCAAAGCCACCATGATGAAGGTTTCGGATCCGATCATCTTCGGACACGGTGTGCGCGCCTTCTTCCCAGCGACGTTCTCACGCTACGGCGAGCGAATCCACGAACTTGGGCTGAGCCCAGAGAACGGTCTCGGATCGATTTTCGCAGGGCTTTCGAGCGCGCCGGATGGTGAGGAGATACGCGCCTCCTTCGATCGCGAGATGGAAGAGGGTCCTGCACTTGCGATGGTCGACTCCGCTCGAGGCATCACGAATTTGCATGTGCCGAGCGATGTGATCGTCGATGCGTCGATGCCGGCCATGATACGAACATCGGGACATATGTGGGGTCCAGATGGTAACGAGGCGGATGTCCTCGCTGTCATCCCCGACTCGAGCTACGCCGGTATCTACCAAGTGGTCATCGACGACTGTCGAGAGCATGGGGCGTACGATCCCGCGACGATGGGTTCGGTCTCCAACGTCGGACTCATGGCCCAGGCAGCCGAAGAGTATGGCAGCCACGACA
>JBMFXL010000308.1:0-2717 GCA_049964275.1 Acidimicrobiales bacterium
GCTGACGGAGCTTGAATTTTTGGAGCTTCCCCGTCGCGGTTCGGGCGAGCTGATCCCTGAACTCCACCGAGGTCGGACACTTGAAGTGAGCCAGGCGATCACGGCAGAAGGCAATAACATCCGCCTCCGACAGTTGTGATCCCGCACGGCGTACGACGAGCGCCTTCACCGTCTCACCCCACTTCGGATCAGGTATCCCAATGACGGCTACCTCCGCTACCTCTGGATGCTGGAAGATCGCGTCCTCGACCTCGATGGAGGAGACGTTTTCGCCTCCCGAGATGATGACGTCCTTCTTGCGATCGGAGATCGTCAGGTACGCATCAGCCACTGAGCCGCCGTCACCCGTATGGAACCAACCACCTTCGAGCGCCTTGTCGGTCTCCACCGGCTGATTCCAATAGCCAGCAAACACATGGTTTGCCCTCGCGAGTACCTCACCCTCATCATCGATCTTGATCGACACACCCACCGCAGGGACACCCGCACGAGACAACCGCTTGGCCTTCTCCTCGACGGGCACGTCATCCCACTCCTTGGGGGCACGATTCACGGTGAGCAGCGGTGACGTCTCGGTCAGCCCGTAGATCTGGATGAACTCCCAACCGAGTTCACGTTCAATTCGCTCGATGATTTTCGATGGTGGTGGCGCTCCAGCGGCAACGACCCGAACAAGGTCTCGCCCAGGGGTACCCCTCCCCTCTTCCCTTCGCTTGGACGCCGCATCGAGGGTCGCTGCCCATACCGCTGGCGCTCCACAGAGGAGGGTGACCCCCTCCTGCTCGATCCTGGTGAGGATCGACTCGCCGTCGATCTTTCGTTGGATGACATGACCACCGCCCATACCCGTTACGGCATAGGGCATTCCCCATCCATTGCAGTGGAACATGGGAAGCGTATGCATGAGCACGTCACGATCGGTCACGGTGGTGTGCCAGCCGAACATGGATGCGTTCAGCCACGCATTGCGATGCGTCATCTGTACACCCTTAGGACGCGCAGTGGTACCCGAGGTGTAATTGATCGAACAGGTGAAGTCCTCGTCGGCCTCCCACGGCGTTGGTTGCACCTCGTGGTCACCCAACATCCGAAACAGTTCCTCGTCATTCTTGCCATCGAGAACGAACTTCTCTTTGATCGGGACGCCGGCGACGAGCGATTCGAACTCGGGATCGATCATGACCATCGACGCACCGGAATGCTCGAGGATGTAGCTGATCTCCTCTGAATTGAGTCGATAGTTCACCGGCACCAGGATTCGGCCATAGCCAGATATGCCGAAGTACGAGATCAGGAACTTCCCCGCATTGGGAGAGATCAGTGCCACTCGTTCGCCAACCCCGATGCCAAGATCCTCAACCGACTTCGCGAGGCCACGTGCGCGCTGTGCAATCTGGCGATAGGTCTGCCTACCGAGAGAGCCCGGAACGTCCGGCTCATCGACTAACGAAACTCGATCCGGATAGACCTCTTCCGCTCGGCGCATGAAGTCGCTGACCACTAAAGGAACTTTCACGACATACCCTCCTCGATCGTCGGCAGCAGTCCTCGAGAGGTGATCCCCCCACATCTCTGGCCACCTACAATACACCTCTTCGAGGGCATAACCATGGACAGGATCCCCCGGCTCACCGCCCTCGCTCAATGCCGTCGCGAAACCAACGATTCGATCGCACCCCGTAGAACCGAACATCTTCGCCGCGACCGACGAACTGCACCCCCACCTCCTGTGTATCCATCGAACGAGCATGTTCGAGGACTCGATCGACTCCCGTCCGCGTGCGCATCACGCGCGCCCAGATGATACCGTGTGGGCTCAGATGTGCAAGATCGGACCGAGCAAGCTCCTCCAGTCGGTCATAACGAAGCAGTGGATCACTCAGCTCTAGGTAGCGCGTGGTCGTCGTGAACTCACTGCGCCCAGGCGTTGCCACCTCGACGACCCCCCATTCATGCTTCGCGCGCTCGCGACCATGCCGTATCAGTGTGCGTTCGATTCCAATGACGTCTCGCAGTTCCCAAGAGGACTCCACGCCCTCTCGATCCCTGATCGAGAGCTCCTTTCCCCCACCCCCGACGACGAGACCCGACGTGTGTCCTTCCGCATGGGTGATCCGAACCGGCTCTCCGAGCGCGAATCTTCCCTTGCCCGTACATTCAACGACGTCGGCACCTGCAAACACGGACTGATGAAGCGCCGCGATCCACGCGCGCGATGCCCCATGGACGACGAGATCGAGAGCGATCGAGGGGTCATGGTCCCGCAGATACGACCGAAGACGCACAACAAGATACTCGTGCTGGGATTGACCGCTCGGAAATACGCTCACCTCTCTCGTCGGATCGAGACGGATCGTCAACCGCGGAGGTTCGACTTCAGGGGTCGAGCCAGTAGACGCAAGGTCGGAGATCCGACCGACTCCTTCGATACGTCGTGCGTGGATGAGCTGCTCGATCTGGGACCCCGCGAGGCGCTCAGGGGCAGGTACTTCCAGTCGGACACGCCCTGACGCGACACCCTCATAGGGCACACCCATGCCGCGTGCGGCAAGCAATCGCTCCTCGCGCTCGCTTCTTCCAAGCACACGACGCTGGATCGCTCCCTCAAGAGGCAATGTGACCTCCCAGGCACGGGCCTGTTCATCAGCACGGATCGCAAGCAACCCTTGGGGTCCATCTTCCGGGACGATCATCAGGCCGAACGACTTGGACACCGC
>JBMFXL010000309.1:0-2671 GCA_049964275.1 Acidimicrobiales bacterium
GTCAGCCGTACTGGGAGGGCTTCGACAAGTTCGTCAACTAGCCGACTTGCTCGTCAGAGGTCGCCGAGGAGTTTGAACGCTTCGGCGACCTCAAGGCCCGCGGCGCGTCCAATGTCGTGATGGCTCTCGATGAGCCGGTCGCTGAATACTCTACGCTCGTCGGCATCGTCAGGATCGTGGATACCCATGGAGGTGCCGAGTTGGCTCCTGTGACAGAGGAGTGCGGCCTCCTTGCGCGGGAGTGACGAGGAGATGTCCTCGTAGTGGTCGATCTGGTCGGCCTCAAAGAGGAGGAGACCCTCGGGCCGATGGGCTTCCAACGCATCCTCGGGGAAATAGAGCGGATCGCGTGCGGCCGCGATGGCGTCGGTGGTGATCCAGCCGGCATTGCGGTGATCAGGATGTATCCGATAGCGCTTCCACGGATCGTGTCCGAGCACGATATTGGGGCGGAACAGACGTATCGTCGTAGCCGCAATCCGTACGGTTTCGGTGGAGTGTGAGAGTTCGCCATCGACGAAACGGGCGAAGTGCACCTCATCGGATCCACAAAGCGTCAACAGCGAGCTTCGCGCCTCCTCCTCTCGGATTTCCCGTAGCTCGGACCCGACGGCTCGTGGGTTCCACGATCCCTTGGCGCCGTCGGTCAGGATGAGCGTGGCGACCTTGCAGCCTGCCTCGGCCCACTTGGCGAGCGTGCCGCCACAGCCGAATTCAATGTCATCGGGGTGCGCGCCGACAGCCAAGGCTCGCTCGGGTACCGGGAGATTGACCGTCATTGAGTTGGAGGTGCTCTTGAGGTAGGTAGCGAGATCCCGCATCAGCTCGCCGGTTCCTCTGCGGACATTAGTACCCTCACGGCGTCGGTGATCTTGGGATCGGCGATGGCTATCTCCGAGCGAGCGATGCGGCGCAGGTCCTCGAATACGTCGATATCGAAGGCCAAGCCCTGCGCTTCGACAATATGGGCACTTACTCGCGCATCAGCGCACTCCCTCAGATGGGCTTCGAAGGAGTGATCTCCGAAGTGGAACCGTATGGTGCTTTCGGCGTTGAGGCCGAGCACATTGGTGCCACTCCGGGAATGGTCTGGCGAGATGGTGATCGGTGATTGGCTGAGCAGTGCGAGGTGACGTTCGATGCCCTGGTAGGACGTGAGGTCGGACGGTGCGACGACGACGCCCGCCGCACCAGCGGCACGCACCCTTGCCCTTGCCTCCTCGAGCACGGGGTTCAACCCGATGGCTGAGGTATGGATGAACCGATAGGAATGCGACACTGCCCACTCAACCACCTGTGGCGACTCTGTGGATATGAATGTGGTGGTGAACCGGTTGAGCTCCTGGTAGGAGTGATGAGCCAGCGCCTCCGCGAAGACCGTGCGCTGTGCTGAGCTCAGCCGTGGGCCAAGTCGACTCTTGGCCTGGGCGAAGTCTTTGACCGGGAGAAGCGCTACGAATGCGCCTGAGATCTCTGCTTCCATGCTTGGGTCCTGCCACATCTCGAACATTATGGTAGTGGTTAGGCGAGCGTGCCCCTAAGGGTGCCTCGTTGACGTCGAGCGGCATTGGAGTGGGTTTGGACGATTCGGCGCAGCTTCGACGGCTGCCAGATCGATTGCGACAGATCCTCGACGAGCGCGGAGTAGCCGACGAGGAGATCGTCCAGGCGCTTAGCACCGGCCAGCTTCACTTTCTTGCGGTTGATGCACTTCTCGGACCTCCCGGCCAGCGATTCACGCTTGATGAGCTGGCTGCACAATCAGGAATCGACGCCATCAAGATCCGGGTCTTGTGGCGTGCGTTGGGATTTGCTGACGTATCACCTCAGGAGCGCCACTTCTCCGAACTCGACGTTGATGCCGCACAGATCATCAGGGGCCTCCTTGGAGGAGGTACGGAGTTCGACGTTGCGATACAGCTCGCGAGGGTGATCGGCTCCTCTATGGCGCGGATCGCTGAGGCGGAGGTGGTCACCTCTGCACTTGGAGCGGTAGGACCGAATGTCGAATCCGACGATCTCATCGAGGTTGCCGATCACTTCTCACGCTTTGCCGCAAGCACGGCGCCGGCCGTGCCTCAACTACTCGGTTACGTATGGCTACGGCATCTCCACGCCATCTCGACGCGCTATCTTCTCGCGAGGGACCGAGGTGTCTTCGAGGCCTCAGAGCTTGAACTCGCCGTTGGCTTCTTGGATCTCGTTGGGTTCACGGTGCTCTCCCAGCAGCTCACGACGATAGAGCTTTCGAAGATCGTGTCTCGTTTCGAGGCGCTCGCGTACGACTCGGTTGCACGACTTGGTGGCCGAGTGGTCAAGATGATAGGTGATGAGGTCATGTTCGTGGCCGATACCGCTGCTGCTGCAGCGGAGATCTGTTTGACGCTTAAGGAGGCGTATGGGACCGAAGAGACGCTTTCGGAGGTGCGAGCGGGCATTGCATATGGCAAGGTACTTACGAGGGATGGCGACTACTACGGCAACGTGGTGAACCTTGCCTCGCGCATCGTCAATATCGCGAAGCCAGGGAGTCTGTTGATCTCCGACACTTTGCATGAAGCGCTCATTCAGGTGCAGTCCTACGCCATGAAGCCGCTTCGTGTACGCTTCCTCAAGGACTTTGGCAACGTGCATCTCTGGGTGCTTCGCCGTTCGGAGGAGTCGCTCGCGT
>JBMFXL010000310.1:0-2638 GCA_049964275.1 Acidimicrobiales bacterium
CACCCTCAACCTCTCAGAGCGCTGGGCCGATAGGGATCCGTGAGCTCTCATCCCGAGGAACGCGAACCAGAAGCGCTTCTCTTCCGCCAACTTGAGCGATTCGACCTTGAGGCGTTTGCCGCGCACTCGCGCTCGGAACGTCAGAGGATCCAACGTGCACGACTCGCGGCTCTTGCCGATCACCGACTCGCCCACCTCCTTGGTTCGCTTCCCCTACACACCACCCTGATCGAGCTTCGATGTGCTCCACCTCACAGAATTCATCGGGGTCTTCTCGCGAGCGTTGGAACCGACTTCGTTGGGCTCATTTCGAGCCCACTTCATGTGCGACTTGTCCGCACGAGAGGAATCCACAGATATCACTTCCCCGACGGACTTCCACCGGCACCAACGCGTGACGACCGCTCATCACTCCCAGATCTCGGTACCTACCTCTTCGATCATGTAAGCAGTGGAGCGTTCATTGAGGTCGTGCAGTATCGAGACACCCGGGTCGAGACCCGATCGCTTCGAATCCTGGCAATCGGAGGAGATTTTCTCGTGACGGAGGAAGATCTTCAGATACTGCTGCTGCCACTCGAGTCATTCGACGAACTGCAGCTACGTCGCATCGATGAAGGCCTTGATCAGTAGTTGACCCCCGCGTCACCGTCCGACGCGACTCCAGAATGGTCATAGAGGTGGCGAAGATCACCGGGTTGAATTCTCACCGTTTCAAGGTAACTCTCGAGGTCGGAAGCGCGCACGCGAATCACTCTTCCGATCTGATAGGCGGGAATACGACCGTCATCAATCAGCCGATAGAGGGTACGTAGCGTGATACCAATGGCCTCCGCGGCCTCTTTCGTACCCAACCATTCGCGATCCGTCATCGAGCCAGCCCTTCTCCGCCATGGCATCTCAATGTCTTCCTTGACATACTGCGCAACCTAGCAGATCGAACTTAGATCGTCACACATTTTGGTGACTATTCACTATGTTAGCCCTTGACGACCATGTCGTCGTGGTTTACAATCACGTTTTGCCTTTGGCGGAACCGCATGGATGCGGCATATAGGAGGATCAAGGATTGATCACGTCAACGCGAATTTTTCATGCCCGAAAGGTGCTCGAGGGGCCTGCGACTGAGCGGTTGCGGACTCGCACCAAAGTCGTCCTCGGCGCAGGGCTTCTCACACTCGGTGCCTTCGGCGTCGCGGCCACCGTCGGAGCTGCGAGCCATGGTAAGACCACGACGGTGCTCGTCGCGCTCTCATCGATACCAAAAGGCTCGGTGATTGAGAAGAGCGAACTCGCTACCGCTCAAGTTGCTATGCCGTCAAGGCTTGTCGGCGCGGAAGCAATGCCTCTGTTGAGCAGTGTTCTTGGCACAACGACGCTGGTGGCCATTCGCCCGGGAGAAATCATCACTTCAACTCTCCTTGCAGCGCACCAATTGCAACGCTCGATGAGGACAATCTCCGTTGGTGGACTTGACCCGGCAAATCTGACGGCTTCCGGGATTGTCCCCGGTGCCCGTGTCGATGTCGTCGTCACCTACGGAACTGGGATAAGTGCGACCACTCAGACCGTCGGCACTTCAATTGAGGTTTCAACAATCACCCCAGAGTCCTCAGGCATCGGCGCGAGCCAGGGCGACCAGGTGAGTCTGGTCGTTCCCACGCTCATCGAGGGTCTCGCAATCGCACAGGCTTCAAGCGCCGGAAAGATCTCACTCATCAATTCAACCGGCGTGACCCCTCCACGAAGCTTGCCCGTATACCCGCCGTACACCGTCAACCCCGCGACCCCAGGATGATCGTCCTTGCACTCTCCGCGGAGGAGTCACCGTGGGTGCGAGACGTGCTCATGGCCTGCGCGCTCAGCACTCCACCGTTCAGTTTTCGCTGGATCACCACCCTCGATCAGGTCAACGAAGACATCGCCGAACATACGGTCGTACTTGTGGAAGCCAACTTCGACAATGGGTCGCATGGTTGGACGGCCTGCGACGCTCCGGAGTTCGCCGTTCTCGAACCGGTGCGAAGGCGGTTTGCGCTCAAGGGGCTCTGTCAAAGCGAACATGGTGCGCACGCACCCGTGCACACTGGCGTCGACACCGCAGAAGACTCCCCCTGGGCTCCCTCGACCCCCAATATCAGCACAATGGATGCAGACACCCTGGTGGATATCGAAGGAGTCGTACCCGCAGACATTCAAGGTGCCGACGGTGAGCCTCGATCAAACGGCACACTTGTTTGCGTCGTCGGTAGCGACGCCAGCTCGTTATCGTCGGCCGGATACGCTCTCGCTCGTCTCGCGAGCGCTCACAGCCGAGTGCTGTTAATCGACGGCACCCTCAGCGGCGAGGCTGCATTGCTCTATGGTCGACGCGGAGATGCGCCTGGAATGGGAGAGCTCATTCAGCGCTACTCACAGCATCATGATTTCGACGCCTCAGCTCGCCAAGTGGTGGACCATGAGGATCGCTTTGACCTTCTCCTCGGCATCGCACATCCCGAACAGAGCGTACTCCTTAGTCCACTCGTCGTGCGAGAGCTTCTCGAGTGGGGCCTCGATCACTACGAACTTGTCTTCGTCACTTGCGATCCCGCAGTTACGAGCTCCCCATTCCTCGACATTCTCGAGGTAGAGGAAC
>JBMFXL010000311.1:0-2625 GCA_049964275.1 Acidimicrobiales bacterium
GTCGGTGTATCCGGCCGATTCTTTGAAGCAGCAGATCCAGGGGCGCGACGTCACTAAAAAGGACATCAAAATCCACGTCGAGCGACTGCTCGACTACTTGCGTAGCAACGACGATCACCGGCTCACCGTTCATCGCCGAACGTCCCAGGCCGAAATCTATTCGAAGTCGCGCTTCTTTCGCGAGCCGATCTTCAGCGGTAAAGCGCGAATGAAGCAGTCGCACCTCAAACGGAAGGCATTCCTTGAGAACCTTTGCCGCCTCGATCGCCCGAGCAACCGTATTGCGAACGACTAGGGCACAGCCACCCTCTCGGAGCATTTCGCTGAGCAGATGACACATTGAGCTGAGTTCGTCATCTCCTGCATTGAGGTGCCGGACTTCAACACTTAACTCCCTACTGGATGCCTCCACCGGGATCGCTACCTCACTCGTGCTCGAAGCACACACAACAAGGGGATAGGCCAACTCGTTGACCGCTTGAGAATCCAACATCTTAGGTAGCGCCACACCGCTCGAACCGAGATACGCATCGATGAGACGACGACGGAGCGCCCCAGTAAGCGTTGCCGAGAGAAGGATGACGGGCACCCCGTATGCACCCAGCCACTCCAGCGCCCGACAGAGATAGACATCCATGTACGCGTCATATGAATGGACTTCGTCGATGATCACTACTTTCGAGGCGACCCCCAGGTGTCTCAGCACCAAATGTCGGGTCCTTAGCGCGAGAAAGAGGAGTTGGTCGACCGTGCCCACACCGAAGTCAGCTAGTACCGCGCGCTTACTGCCACGTGTCCACGGGTCAACATACGACTGTACGAATGTTCCTGTGGCGGTGTCGTCGTCAACCCCCACTCCCTCGACTCCACGAGATAGCGGCAATTCTCCCCACGCCTTCGACAACCCGGCCCGACCGTGAAGCAGTGCGACCGTGTGAACCGAGTTATCGGAATCTGCAGGCATCCTCGAAAGCCAACCAAGTAATCGTTGGAAGACTGCGTCAGACGTTGCCTGGGTGGGAAGAGCGAACAGTAGCCCCGATGCCACGGCATCAGCAGCTAGTACCTCCGCTGCCAGAAGCGCGGCCTCGGTCTTCCCCTCTCCCATAGGTGCCTCAATGACCAAGATTCCAGCGCCATTTAACTGAGTCGCGGTCTCGACGGCAACGGTCTGCACAGGTCGCGGCTCAACTTGGCTTGGCATAGCAAACCTAGCCCGGAGTCTGTCTCCAACACTTCCCGTTGGATGTCTAGGGGCCCAAGAGCGAGGAAACCCCACTCTTTGGATTGCAAGAGTGTCTCGCGACTGACGATCCAAACTTTGACAATCTGACCGCAACAAGGGAAAGAACTCGACATTCGAAGCAAGCCAATCAGCGAGGATTACCAGACCACTGAAGAGGACTTGTGCCGGCTGCGATAGACCCTCACGTCCCAATTCGCAGATGGGATCGAGCGCTGCTGTCATCTTCAACATTCTCTCAAGAATGAACCACTGGACATCGTGCCATGGCTTATCTCCGATCAGTCGGGGATCGCGCCCACCTTGTTGGACCGCGCTCACTGTAGGAGGCACACCGTGATGTCCTCCGACGATGACAGCTATCCCATCAGCCGCCATCTGAGATACTCCCTTCTCCAGTAGGTACTTCGACAGAATGAGGTGTCCCGCTAGTCCATGGTGAAGCTTGGAGCGATCCACAAGGTTATCGACGAGCGTAAGACCAGTTGCACGAATCCGATCTCGACGAAGAGCGGGCACGCCTGGTGCGCTTTGAAAAGCAGGACTTGCTTTTCCAATGTCATGAACCCCGGCCAAGAATCGATAGATCTTCACGGCCGATTCTTCCGAACCCACTTCAACTGAAAGTCGACGCCTTACCGTCCCGGCTAACCAGTTTTCCCATAGATATTCGGCCACTACCGCGGCATCGTCGAGGTGCTCTACCAGTGGAAGCCAGAGATCTTGCCCCTCCGAATCCATTCCGGTCTTCGCCCATAACGACCTCACCTGCTCGTTCAAATCAGCCACGAGGGTCTACCTGTCCGGACGCTGGTGAGAGATCTGTGTTTGCTCGTAGATCACGTAGTAAACTTATCATGAGGCTGTTACACGCGTCGGATAGCCATGTTCGAGAACTGAACCGACATGTCGCGGCCTTACCCGATCGAATCCAGACCGACCAACTTCTCCCGTCGACGTATCATGAAGAGGCAGCCAATAACAGCCTCGCCGCGCTCGCATTCGTTTGATGCTGTTCACGGAGAATTTCCGCCGAAAGCACGGGAGGCTTCAAGAGCAAATTACCTGAGGACCTACCGGAGACAACCGCATCTGCTCCGATATCGCACCGATACTTAGCTCATGCGGAGAAGGTGGACCGATCCGAATGAGGACACTGACACATAAGCTTCGAGAAAACTAGAATCTCGAGATATCGTCAGACTCTCTTGATCCGATCACGCGGTTCAACTCCGAATTCGTTCCAGAAATTCAGAACCTAGGGTCTGGACATACCTCCATCCTTGAAGTATCGGCACCTGTCAAGAATGGACGGTTACAAGTAGACAGGGCGCGGTCAACCGGTCATTGCAACAGCCTCAGCGTAGACCTCTGCTGGAGTC
>JBMFXL010000312.1:0-222 GCA_049964275.1 Acidimicrobiales bacterium
CTTACCGGTGGTTCCGAAGCTGCCATTACTCCTGCCGCGACCGCAGGGTTCTCGAACATGACCGCACTGAGCTCGACCTTGACCTCGCGACCCTTTGACGTCGCCCGAGACGGATTCGTCGCAGGAGAAGGCTCGGGAGTGATCGTGCTCGAGGAGCTCGAGCGCGCTAAGGCACGCGGGGCTCACATCTATGCAATTATCGAAGGTACCGCCTCCAATGAG
>JBMFXL010000312.1:232-2620 GCA_049964275.1 Acidimicrobiales bacterium
GGACGCCTACCACATCACTGCGCCGAAGCCCGGTGGGCTAGGTGCGGCCGAGTGCATGCGCCTCGCTCTCGAGGATGCCGAGATCACCGCTGATCAAGTCGCCCACATCAACGCGCATGGGACCTCAACTCCCATGAACGATCTCGCCGAGTCTCAGGCGATCGCCAAGGTGTTCGGATCGAACACTCCTCCTGTGACCTCGATCAAGGGAACGCTCGGTCACTCCCTCGGAGCCGCTGGGTCACTTGAGGCTATCGCTGCATGCATGACCTTCGAGGACAAGAAGATCCCCGTCACCGCGAACACGAAAGAGCTCGATCCTGCGATCGAGATCGACGTCGTAATCAACGAGCCACGGACGCTTGGGGACGGCTACATCATCTCGAACTCCTTCGGGTTTGGTGGGCACAACTCCTGTATCGTCTTCGCGCCACCGAGCTACGCGTAGACGTACACCAGCTTCCTGCCACCGGTGCAAGACGCCCGCATCGGTGGCAGGAACACCCACGGTCGCACACAAGGGCGATTCCAACAATTGATGGGCGTGCCACTACGCTTGGAGTGTGCCCGATACCTCCCTCCCAAGCGATCTCTCCTTTGGTTCGTTCACCGAATCCGGACCCTGGACCCTTGATCCAGAGCGAATCGAGTGGCTCCCCCAAACCGCGGCACTACGCACACGGAACCACGCATCGGTACCTGAACTCATCAGACGTCGGCGAATTCCCCCTGCGAGGCGTGTCCTAGGAACCGGCTACAGGCTCGGCTCGGCCATACTTCTCTGGCGCCTCATCGAGCGACGCTCAGGGGGCTCGAACTCACGAAGAGGACTCTCCCGTCGACTTCGACGTGCCTTTGAGGCGCTCGGTCCCACCTACATCAAGCTCGGCCAAATCATCTCTGCTGGCGAGGGGCTCTTCCCCGAGGAACTCGTGAGCGAGTTCCGGCTCCTCCGCGACCATGTGACCCCCGAGCCATTCGCCACCGTACGGGCCACCATAGAGTCAGACCTCCACCAGCCTCTCGAGGCAATCTTCTCTCACTTCGAACGCACACCGCTCGCTGCTGCCTCCATTGCACAGGTCCATCGAGCGACACTTCGCACCGGCCAGGAGGTCGTCGTCAAGGTGCAACGAGCGAGCGTCTCGACCCTCGTGCGGAGGGATCTCGCCGCCATGGCCTGGATCGCTCCTCAGCTCATCGGTCGGATTCCTGTCGCTGCGCTCGCCAATCCGCCTGCATTCGTGGAACTGTTTGCGGACACGATCGTCGAAGAGCTCGACTTCCGTCTCGAAGCCGCCAACATGCTCGACATTGCCAAGATATTGGCCACCACCGACCAGCGCGCACTTGTCGTGCCAAGACCCCATCCTCGGTACGTCACCCGACGCGTCCTCGTCATGGAACGACTTCAAGGCTTCGTCTGGGATGACGTGGACGCTATGCACGAAGCCGGCATCGACACAACGAAGGTGCTTCGTGCCGCCATGGTGTCCTTCCTCGAAGGTGCCACGGTGCACGGAGTCTTCCATGGCGACCTCCACGGGGGGAACTTGTTGGTTCTTCCCGATGGAAGCGTCGGACTATTGGACTTCGGAATGACCGGCAGACTGCCCGAACGAAAGCGTCTCGCATTTCTTCGAATGCTCCTTGGCGGCACGGTCAACAATGTGGCTATGCAGGTTTCAGCGCTCTGTGATCTCGGTGCGCTGCCTTCGGACACCAATGTCCCAGAGATCATCTCCGAGCTCGGACTCGACAAGCCCGCAGTGGATCCTACACAGATGAGTCCGGAACAGTTGCTCGCCGAGATACGGGAGATCACCAAGTCACTACTCGAATACGGCGCAACGTTGCCCAAGGAGCTCATGTTGTTCGTCAAGAACATGCTGTTCCTCAATGCGTCGATCGCGGTGCTCGCTCCCGATATCGACCTGTTTGGAGAGATCTCCTACCTTGTTGCGTACTTCACCTCCAAATACGGCCAGGTCTTCTCACAAGAGCTCGGGATGGACGTCACCCAAACAGCACTCGATCTCGACGGCGTCCGCAATTCCCTCGGGCTCGACGCCGAGGTCTCCTCGATCACCTATCGAGAGCTCCAGGAACGGCGAGAAGTGATTCGCAAGCGCATGGAGGAGCACCGCCAACGCTCGCGACGTCGGCTGCTCGGCAGGGCAAAGTCCTAGCGAGCTTCTCCGAGATATCTACCGAATGGATTAACCAGGGAACGTGCATGCGCGTGGAAATGGTCGGGAATCTGCCGCATGACGTCATCGATGCGGTAGCCGTTCACCCCCATGAGTTCATCTGCAACTCTCCCGAGATGACCAATCATGCGTTCCTTGGCCTCTCGTTGAGGCGCAGGATCATGAATTTTCCACACCA
>JBMFXL010000313.1:0-2603 GCA_049964275.1 Acidimicrobiales bacterium
GCGCGAAGGTTCTCGTAGTCGAAGTTCTCATCGTGCGCGGCCATGGCGTACGCGAACAGTCGCTCGAGCAGGGGTGATCTCGACCCATTTGCGTCGGCAGCGAACCAGCTCCACGTCGTGGGCTTAGGTAATGGTCGACCGATGCGTGCGTGTCCAGGATCGATCAACTCCCAGAGTTCGCCATGAATGCGACCGGCGGTGTCTCTGAGCGTGGAGATATGTACTTCGAGTGCACGTTGGGTCTTTGTGGCAGAGGTTTGTCCCAACGAAGGCATGCCGGAAGGTGCTGAAGTGGAGATGAGGTCGAAGGCTCGGAGCACTCCGACAGCCTCTTGGCTTGTGACGCCTAGAAGTACCTCGGCGGCGGCGTTCATCGCACGAACTGGACCGGTCGGATTGAACAGCACGAAGGGCCGCTCGACGTCTCCGCTTGTGATGAGAGTGGCGGGTGAAAGTGGTTCGAGATTCATTTCGCCTCTCGAACCGGGTGGATACTGAGTAGGTTTGTTCGTCGGTCGTCAATGGCCATGGGCCGCAGAGGGAGAGTGCTCACCCAGCTGGGGAGTTGGTTGTCTAGATTTTGCACGGCGAGACTCGCGAAATCACTCTTAGCGTAGGGTGCGGACGACTTTACTATCGGCAGTGCCGGCGTCGTCCTTAATGAACCGAGGCGTAGCGCATGCCTTCCATGGACCGGTCTTGGTGTCCTAAGTGCGGAGGAACCTCAAAGGTCTTACTACGTCAGTTACTGCGGCTTCATGCTAGCTCACTGACAATCAGTGCGCGTAACCTATTTGTGAACTATGCAACACCGCTCCGTTCGGATTGTGCGAATCTCAAATGCGGACTGGAGACGCCTACGTGGGTCTTATTCACAGGTGATCCGGGCTGCGATAGTGTAGAGGCACCTCGAATTTGCAAGGAGCGACATGTCGCATCAGGACCTCTACCAGCGTCACAAGGCCGTTATGCCCAACTGGGTATCCCTGTTCTATGAGGAGCCGATCGCACTGGATCGAGGGAGTGGCGTTCGGGTCACCGATGCTGAGGGGAAGGAGTACCTCGACTTCTTCGGAGGCATCCTCACGACCATGACCGGATATGGCATTCCGGAGGTGACTGACGCGTTGCATCGTCAGGCAGACAAGATTTGGCACTCCTCAACGCTCTATCTCATCGAACCCATGATCGCCTTGGCCGAAAAGATCGCCGGGCTCTCGGGCATCCCTGATGCGAAGGTCTTCTTCACCACCTCAGGGACCGAGGCAAACGATGCGGCGCTCCTGCTCGCAACGGGGTTTCGAAGGACGAACCAGATCCTTGCGGTGCGAAACAGCTACCACGGCCGCTCGTTCTCGACGCTCTCGGTGACGGGAAATCGGTTCTACTCGCCGACTTCGTTCTCTCCCTTTCAGGTGTCGTATCTTCTTGGCGGCTCGCGTCTGAGGGGACCACTTGCGGGACTGAGTGACGACGAGTACATCCGCCGCGGTTCAGAGGACTTGATCGATCTCTTGCAGACCCAGACCACCGGTCGACCGGCTTGTCTGATCGCTGAGCCGATCCAGGGCGTAGGAGGGTTCGCCACACCTCCTGATGGCTACTTCGGCGCACTGAAGAAGATACTCGACGAGTCTGGCACCCTCTACATTTCGGACGAGGTGCAGACCGGATGGGGCCGTACGGGGTCGCACTTCTGGGGCTATGAGGCCCACGGTGTCGTGCCTGACCTTCTGACCTTTGCGAAGGGCATAGGCAATGGGATGGCGCTTGCGGGTGTCGTTGGTCGAGCCGAGATCATGGACTCGCTTGGTGCGTCCTCCATTTCGACCTTTGGTGGGTCGCCGATCGTTTCTGCGGTCGGACTCGCCAATCTCGAGTACCTCCTGGCCAACGACCTGCAACACAATGCACTTCGGCAGGGAGGACACATTCGAGAGGTGCTTGAACGTACGGGAAAGGCGAGCGAGATCGTCGCAGACGTGCGCGGTAAGGGTCTCATGATCGGCGTCGAGTTGTGTGAGCCGGGCACTGTCGTGCCATCGCCTGCGGCGGCAAACGCAGTGCTCGAGGAGACCAAGCGGCGCGGTCTCCTCGTGGGCAAGGGCGGGCTCGCAGGTAACGTCCTACGGATTGCGCCCCCGCTGTCCATTGGCGACGCCGATGCAGATGAGGGCGCGCAGATCCTTGCGGAGTCCATTGCCACGGTATCAGGGAGATAGCGATGCGGATCGAACATTACGTCGATGGTGAACGTCGATCGCTCTCGGGCGGTCGTACTGCCCCGGTCTATCTGCCTGCCGATGGTTCCGTCCAGCACGAGGTGACGCTTGGTAGCGCGAACGACGTGCGCTTGGTGGTCGATGCCGCCGCCAAAGTGGCACCAGAGTGGGCGGAGAGCTCGCTTGCACAGCGCACCAAGATCCTCTTTCGCTATAAGGAATTGCTCGAGGCACATGCAGATGAGCTTGCAGGAATCATCAGTGCGGAGCACGGTAAGGTCCGATCCGATGCCATGGGAGAGCTCCGTCGTGGCATCGACGTCGTCGACTTCGCGTGCGGAATCTCACACCTACAAAAAGGCGAGTTTTCCGAGAACGTAT
>JBMFXL010000314.1:0-2597 GCA_049964275.1 Acidimicrobiales bacterium
CTCTGCAATGGAGTCACCAACCGTTGAGAAGCTCGCGAGAGCCGCAATGGCGCTGAGAGTTCGTTGTGTCCGCTGAACGTCTCCTGGAGATCTTTGCGCTCATGGCGTACTACGAGAGCGAGAACCCTGAAAGTGAGTCGCTCTGCTCTGTTGCACGACAAATTACCGAACTTGACGGCGCAGGTATTTCCATCACCACCAAGGCAGGAGCGCAAGAACCGCTCTGCGCAAGCAATGGCATTGCACAACGTTTGATGGAGCTCGAGATCGCCTTCAACGAAGGTCCGGGGCGCGAGGCGATTCAGACCGGCACCTTCAATGAAGTTACTGACCTGACCAGCGAACGAGGCAAACGCTGGATGTTCTATTCGTCCGAGGCAATCAAGCTCGGAGTTCAGGCAGTTTTCGGGTTCCCCATTCAGATAGGTGCAGTGGTCTTTGGCGCGCTAAGTCTCTATTGTGAACGCGCGGGATCGCTGAGCGAGAAGCAGTCCTCGAGTGCGTATCTCATGGCCTCGGTGATAGGTCGTTCTGTTCTGGAGATGCAAGCCGGCGTCCCCCGGGATGCGATCTCCGACGAACTCCAAGGCGAGTCCAGTTTTGATTTCACCGTGCATCAAGCTTCAGGGATGTTGTCGATGCAGGCTCAAGTCTCAGTGAAAGACGCGCTTATCCTACTTCGTGCACACGCGTTCTCGATGGATCTGTCCTTGTCCGTACTCGCGCATCGGATCATCGACCGGAGTACTTGGTTTGACTCGCAGTCTGGGTACTGGATGGCAGTCGGATCGGAGAACGAGAAAGTTGTGGAGTAGTCTGAATACATTCGATAGTCCATCCTCAAGGGCTGGCGCCCGGTCTTGGGGGAAACCATCAAGGCGAGGGAATTATGGGTAGAGAGTCTCTGATAATCAGCACTCTCGTCGAGTTGGCCGACAATCTCGTCGAGAACTTTGACATTATCAACATCCTTACGATCCTGAGTGATCGCTGTGTCGAAGCGTTGGACGTGGATGCTGCCGGGGTGATGTTAGCTGCGCCCGGTGGAGAACTGCAGTTCATTGCCTCCTCGAGTGAATCCATGCGTGTGCTGGAACTCTTCCAGATCCAATCGGACGAAGGTCCATGCGTGGACTGCTACCGAAGCGGAATACCCATGGTGAATGTAGCGCTCGACGAGGCAGACGGACGTTGGCCGCTCTTCACGCCGCGAGCGCTTGATCACGGCTTCCACTCGGTGCACAGTCTTCCCTTGCGGCTGCGCGGTCGTACGATAGGTGCGCTCAATCTCTTTCGAACGTCGCAGGGACCGATGGAGGGCGAGGATATCGCCGCCGCTCAAGGTCTTGCACACGTGGCGACCATTGCGATTCTTCAACACCGAGCGATGCTCAATGCGACCACTCTCAATGAGCAGCTTGACCATGCGCTCACGAGTCGCATCGTCATTGAACAGGCAAAGGGCATCATCGCCGAAGCCACCCATTGCAGGATGGATCAAGCGTTTGGACGCCTCCGCTCATATTCGCGAAACCACAACGAAGGCCTTACGGGAGTTGCCGAGGCGATCGTGGCGGGAACGCTCCGTGCGAACGACCTGGATAGTCCGAAGTCATAGCCCCAGGGCGCTAAAGCGAGGTTGCGGAGATCGTGCATCAAGATGCGAGCATTGGGGATTCCAATGGAGGGGTATGTTCCCAGTGATTGCCAGCTCTCAACGGTGACCCAAGAGGCGCGCTAGCGAATATCATCCTGTGTCACTGCAGTGAAAGGTATTCACGACTCTACGTCGGGTTACTCCCGATTCAGTCGATGTTGGGGCAGCGAACGTCAGGCCGCGCACAATTCGGCTTGCCGGAAGCTCATGCGGCTGGCGTATTCATACCTTCGTTGAGGAGCCGGCGCTTCTTCTCGGCCGATGGATGCTGCCTAAAGCGAACGTGACGCGGCGGTCGCAGCGCTTGGAACGTTAGCAAAAATTGCCAGTTGATGGTAAACTCTAATTATTCACTCTGGACCTTCGGTGATACCTACTACCGAGGAGTCTTGCTATGAATGAAGATGAAACCACTTATGTTCGTCCATCCGACGTTGTTGGCGATGCGATCCAACGAGCGTGGGACCAATACCCGTTGCCGTACTTGCCGGGCGACGAGGGGATGTTGACTCTGCCCATGGTGCCTGGTTCGAGCAGTTCGATCGACAATACCTCCCCACGGCGTCAAAACAGGGTTCGGCGCTTTCTCATACGAGGATGGCATGGCCACGATGACCAGCTGAATCCTCCTGGGTAAAGTCGCTTCTTCATTTGTCTGTGGCCATGAGAAATTGTTGACTGGTGGTTCGAGGAGGTCCCTGTCAACGCTTGATCGATTTCCGAGCGGGGTTCCCCCGATTGATGAATGGGGTGGTTGGAGCCCGACTTCACCATTGATCGGGGGAACACGTCAATGAAATCACTTGAGGAATAAGTGGACACCTGTACGACACAGGGAGAGAAGTGATCCATCCGCACCCACGCTAACGGCTGTTCTGGGAGGCGAAGTCTTCGGTCCAGTTGACCTGGACCCCCTCCCTCGGGACACTCTTCGGGTAGC
>JBMFXL010000315.1:0-2594 GCA_049964275.1 Acidimicrobiales bacterium
CCCAGGATTCGTGAAGCGTCGCGCGGAGAGCAAGATCGTCCACACGGCGCTCGAGGATCTGCGCGACCGCGTCGAGTCCACCGTCAACGCCTCGTAAGTGTCGCGCGGTCGATCCTACGGCATCGACCTCGGCGGAACCAAGGTAGCGACTGCGCTCATCGGCGACGAAGGCGAGGTGCTCGACCTTTCCTACCAACCCATCCCGGCCAAGGTCGACCCCATTGCTGAATTGAACGTGCGCATCGACGATGCGCCACATGGTGTGACCGAGATCGGAATCGGCGTCCCAGCGTGGATCGCGTTCGATCAGGGGGTCGTGATGGCGTCTCCGCATCGGCCAGGCCTGGTCGGCGTCGACCTGCATGCATCCCTTGGTCATCGAGACGGGCGACGGGTGATTGTCGACAACGACGCCAACTGTGCCGCCATGAGCGAGGTCGGGAGAGCCTTCGGGGATGCCGGTGGGGTAGTGGTCAACTTCGGTACCGGCATCGGAGTGGGTGTGGTGCGCAATGGGGTGCTCGATCGAGGTGGTCGCGGATTCGCCGGTGAGCTTGGACACTGTAGGTTCGAGGGAGAGGAGCTCTGTGCCTGCGGTGCTCGAGGATGTCTAGAGACCACGTTGCGTGCGAACTTCATGATTCCTGGAGAACCGTCTGACGTGAGTGAGGCAAAGCAGGCACGTTACTTGCGTGCGGCAGCTACGGGGCTCAGCTGGCTGATTCGGATCGTCGATCCTCCCGTGG
This sequence comes from Acidimicrobiales bacterium, assembly GCA_049964275.1. Taxonomy (GTDB): domain Bacteria; phylum Actinomycetota; class Acidimicrobiia; order Acidimicrobiales; family Acidimicrobiaceae; genus JAJYZP01. Next base: position 747 of record JBMFXL010000315.1, read on the forward strand.
TGGTGATTGGAGGTGGAATCTTGGTCGACTGGCCATCGCTCGTAGACGAGCTCGCGGAGCAAGTGACCTTGATCCTCTCTGGTTCACAGCGCTTCCTCGTTCCCCGAATCGTTCGGGCGACCTATGGCCCCTATGCCGGTGCCGTCGGAGCAGCGGCGCTCGCTCGAAACTCCTGAGTCACCCTAGGCACCGAAAGAGCCTGATAGGTTGTCTCAATGGAGTTCAGGCGCATCAATTCAGTTCCCCCGTATGTGTTCGGCATCGTCGATCAACGAAAGAAGGATGCACGCCGACAGGGACGGGACGTGATCGATCTTGGTTTTGGCAACCCTGACATTCCGTCTCCACAGATCGCAGTGGACAAGCTTGCCGAGGCCGCTCATAATCCGCGGAATCACCGCTACTCCATGTCACGTGGGATCCCTCGACTCCGTGAAGGGGTCGCGTCGCGCTACCTCGAGCAGTACGGAGTCTCCCTCGACCCCGACACCGAGGTCGTCACGACGATCGGTGCAAAGGAAGGACTCTCGCACCTCATGTGGGTGCTCGTTGGGCCAGGTGATGCGTGCATGGTGCCATCTCCGAGCTACCCGATCCACATCTGGGGGCCCCTGTTCGCGGGTGCGGAGATTCGACAAGTTCCCCTTGGGGTCAGCGGCTCGGATTCGCCGTCAGACGAGTTCTTTGCACGCGCGGTCGAGACGTGGGAGTCGTCCTGGCCTCGGCCGCGGGTCTTCATCGTCTCCTTCCCGCACAATCCGACGACTACCTGTGTCGATCTCGAGTGGATGACTAGGCTCGTGAACTTCGCCCGTGAACATGAACTCATCCTGGTGCATGACTTCGCCTACTCCGACACGAGCTTCGATGGTTACCGACCGCCCTCGATCCTCGAGGTCCCTGGAGCCAAGGAGGTTGCGGTTGAGCTGTACACCTTGACCAAATCGTTCTCGATGGCGGGTTGGCGCGTGGGATTCCTCGTGGGCAATGCGGAGATCTGCCAGGCGCTCGCGAAGATGAAGAGCTACCTCGATTACGGAACCTTTCAGCCGATCCAGATCGCTGCCACGGTCGCACTCAATGAGGCCAAGGACTACCCAATCGAGGTGAACGAGATCTACGAGCGACGACGCAACGCGCTCTGCGACGGTCTTGAGCGACTCGGCTGGTCGGTTCCGCGGCCACAGGGCACGATGTTCGTATGGGCACCGATACCTGAGCCCTATCGAGAGATGGGCTCGCTCGCATTTGCCAACCTGCTTGTGGACAAGGCAGATGTTGCGGTTTCCCCAGGGGTTGGGTTTGGTCCCGGCGGTGATGGATATGTGCGCTTCGCGCTGATCGAGAACGAGTTGAGGATTGCACAAGCGGTTCGGAATCTTCGTCGCGGGCTCGAGTTGGAACGTGCCGAAGCTGTGCGTTAATCCTCTCGCAACGTGTCAAACGGGGTGGGCGTGGGTACGTGAGTCGTAGGCTTGTGGTGTGTCACGATTCGTCCTGAGGGTTTGGCTGGATGATCGACCCGGTGCGCTCGGGGCGGTCGCGTCAAGAATTGGCTCGGTCCGTGGCGATCTCGTCGGCATCGAGATCTTGGAGCGAGGGGGCGGCAGGGCGATCGACGAACTCCATGTCGAGCTGCCTGACGACTTACTTGTCGATCTCATGGTGCGTGAGATCATGGAGGTCGATGGTGTCGACGTCGAAGACGTACGTCCGGCGAGAGCGACGGAGGGCGACGGTCGGGTCGAGGTGCTCCGAGCGGTGCGGAGGCTTTGCGCCCACGACGAGCCATCACAGATCTACGATGTCCTCGGAAGGTACCTCTTCGAGCGACTCAACGCCGAGTGG
>JBMFXL010000316.1:0-2582 GCA_049964275.1 Acidimicrobiales bacterium
TCACGCCGGCGTCGAGGTGGAGCCAAGAGGTAGAGGGATTTGCGCCGAGCACTCCAAGCGAGACGATGCCGTGACTCGTCGGTGCCCAGAGCTGATAGGTCTTGTCCGGTGGGAGTACTCGGAGCGACCGGGGGATAAGATACGCGCCACCGGATCTCGTCACGCCAATAAGTGCAAGCTCTGTACCCTTTGGTGAGTCGAGGGAGAGCACACGAGTACCAGGATTCGCGAGCGCGCTCGTGGCGGCAGCATTGAGCTGAGGAGCACTCAAGGAGCCCCGCAAGGACTTGATCTCACTCGTGAGGTGACCGATTGCGATCGAGAGGACGACGATCGCCGCAGCAGCGATCCCTCCAGCGGCTATTTCAAGAAGACGACGTCGCTCGGAAGCAGTTCGTCTCCCTTGGTCACGCTGGACTAGAGGCTCGAGGCGAAGCGGGGGGGGAGGAGGCGTTCCGCCTCCGATTTCACGCGCGATGGCGTCCCACACCTCGTCGTCGACCTTCATTTCGACCGGTCCGAGCAACGCAGCTACTTCGACGAAGCGCCGGTAATCCTCGAGACAGTCCACGCAGTCGTCGAGATGGTCTGCGATTCGAGTTGCCTCCTCAAGGTCGACTGCGTTCAGTGCGTACGCGCCGAGAAGCTCGGAGGCCTCCGCATGGCTGATCACGACTCCACCTCCACGAGAATGGTCGACAATTTGGCGAGTCCTGAACGAATTCGACTCTTGACCGTGCCCTCGGGTTGTTGAAGCACGTCGGCAACCTCGCGATAGGTGAGGCCCTCGAAGTACGCGAGTTCAATCGCCCCGCGCTCATGCTGGGAAAGGTCCTCGAGGGCCTCCCTCACATATGCGGAAGTCGTGATGGTCACGATCTCGCGATCGACGTCGGACGAGCGAACCATACGCGCTCGTGCCTCTCGGTCCTCCCGGCGTCTACGTGCACCCTCCGAACGCAGCAGATCGATCGCGCGGGAGTGTGTGTTGGCGAGGAGGAACGCCCGGAGGCTCCCTCGCTCTGGACGAAATCGCAGTGGTTCGTGCCAGAGCCGGAGGAAGACCTCCTGGGCGACGTCTTCAGCCATGGCGCGGGATCCGATCAGCCGTGTCGCAAGCGCAATCACCGATCCGCCATAACGACGGTAGATCTCATTGAGCGCATCTTGGTCGAACCTCGCGACCGCAAGGATCAAGGTGACGTCGCCGAGTGTCTCGTATTCCACCATCACATCTACCCTACGTAGCTAACCGGCAGCATGGATGAAGTGTGCTCCATGAATGCATGCCTCGGTCTCAGCGCTCTACGGCATTGACCGAGAGAGTCGGAACTGGCGCAGACCAAAGGCCACGCAGATGGTACCTGCAGCGAGCGCCACTACACCAACCTCGACGAGCGATCCCCAGGACCTCTTTGGCTGGGAGAGGTCTCGGCCGTACTGGGGAGCGGCAGGATTGTACGAGACGATCACCTGTGCGCCGAGCACCGGTCGAACCCTCGTGGGAAGCGAGGTCACGTGATAGCGACGACCGTCAACGACGTAGGTCACGGTTGAGGTGAAGGTTGGTGGAGCGGTGGTGGCGATCAGCTTGGCCGAGGTGATCGTCCCGACCCGGTCGACACCACCGATCAGTGGCTCTGTCGCGGTGCGTTCGTGCCAGCCTGCGCTCAGAAAGATGAGGGATGTCACGATGAGACCAAGCGCGAACACCAAGACTATGACCCCGAATGCACGGCGGCGCGCCGGATCGGGGCCGGCCGTCTCATTGACTTGGAAACGCTCCACCACGGTGTCACGCTAGCGGAAGCCGTCCAAGGGTGTTCGGGATGACGCAAGAATTCTTGGCCTAGGGTTGACACCATGAGTACGGCGCCGTGTGACCCCCAGTTGCGACCATGACCACGACCCCACCGCTTCGGTCCCCACTCGGCTTCTCTTTTGCCATGTCATTTGGCGCCGTATGCGCGCTCGGCTTCGCACGGTTCAGCTATGCACTCCTCCTTCCGTCAATGGCACAGAGCATGCATTGGTCGTATGTGGTCGCAGGTTCGCTTGCGGTGGTCAACGCCGTGGGCTATTTCACCGGCGCTGCCCTTGCCTCTCCTCTCGTGCGCAGGTTCGGGGCGATACGTACCTTTTATGTCCCCCTGGCCCTACTCGTTCCCATCGTCGCACTCGTGGGGACGACGCGCCTCCTGCCTGTCATACTGCTCTGTCGTGCATTGTCCGGGGTCTGTGGTGCCACGGTGTTCATCGTGGGTGGTGCACTCGTCGCCCACCGCACCGAAACGCTCCCCTCGCGGCTCCACGCAGCGTGTCTCGGTGTCTACTATGGCGGTGCTGGGCTCGGTACGGCGCTCTCGGGCGTTGGTATTGGCGAGCTCATCCAAGCTCGCCCATCTGGTTGGGCGGTCGGATGGTTCCTCCTCGGAGCTGCGTGCCTCGCTGGATTCCTCGTGACTTTGCGCGTTCGGCATGAACTGCTCGAGGTGCCCACCCAAGAGCCGCATGAAAAGCCCCCGAGCGTCCTTGGCGCTCTGTGGCCGACCTATCTCTCCTACGCCATCTTCGGAGGGGGC
>JBMFXL010000317.1:0-2550 GCA_049964275.1 Acidimicrobiales bacterium
CCGAGGGCTTCACACGCAACGGAAATACCCTCGATGGATCGGGTGAGTTGCCACATTACTTGGGGATGCGTCGGGTTCCCGAAGTTCAGGCAATCGACGATCGCCTTGGGTTCTGCACCCACGCATGCCACGTTGAGAGCGCTCTCCACAACCGTCGAGACGCTTCCCCAGTAAGGATCGACCGCACACCATCTGGGATTGCCATCAGACGACAGGGCCATTGCCACTCGGGCGCTACCAGCACCAGGGGCAGCGACGCGCAGAAGCGCTGCATCAGCGCCAGGGCCAACCAGGGTATTGAGGAACAACTGATGGTCGTACTGTCGATAAATCTCCGCGGGATCGAACTGTACTGACTTGAAGTACCGTATCGCCTCGACCTCGGTCAGCGTCCAAGCGACGTCGGTGCCCTGGGCGATCGCAAACTCCACCGGTTCTTCGATGGGTCGATCATAAAGGGGGGCCTCGTCCGCGAGCGAGGACGCGGGGACCGACGCAAGCAGCGTGCCGTGCTCATGATCGAAGATATTGAGCATTCCGACCTGCCGACCACGGAACTCTTGTGGAGCAACGACCTCGCCAATTTTGGTTGCTTGGACCTCCCACTTCGACGCAATCTCCAACACCTCTTCGAGGTGTTGTGGCGGAACGATCGCGAGCATCCGCTCCTGGGACTCTGATGTCATGATCTCAAAGGGTTCCATGGCAAGTTCTCGAAGCGGCACCCGATCGAGATAGACGTTCATGCCCACTTTGCCGTTCGCCGCAGTCTCAGAGGTGGCACACGACAGTCCCGCACCCCCGAGATCCTGGATACCCGACACCAGTGAGCGATCAAGCAACTCGAGGCACGCCTCGATGAGCTTCTTCTCTTCGAAAGGGTCGCCGACCTGTACCGACGGTCGCTTGGCATTCTCATCCGAGGAATCGAAACCGGCCGATGCGAGGACAGAGACGCCTCCAATGCCATCCCTCCCGGTACTCGACCCAAGAAGCACGACGGCGTTTCCGATGCCACTTGCCGTCGCTCGTACGAGCCGACTCTTCGGCGCGATGCCGATGGCCGCAACGTTGACCAGTGGATTTCCTTCGAAGGTCTTCCTGAACGAGATCTCACCACCTACGGTAGGTACACCTACGGCATTGCCGTAGCCAGAGATTCCCTGGACCACCCCTCGGTAGACCCACTGGCTCCTGGGATCATTTCTGGGTCCCATCCACAAGCTGTCGAGCAATGCCACGGGTCGAGCTCCCACCGTGAAGATGTCGCGGAGGATCCCTCCGACACCTGTTGCAGCACCCTGGTAGGGCTCAATCGCGGACGGATGATTATGGCTCTCCATGCGGATGGCAACTGCAAAGCCGTCCCCGACATCGATCACGCCCGCGTTCTCTCCCGGACCCATGATGACATGATCACCTTCGGTCGGGAATCGACGAAGATGAATCCTCGACGACTTGTAGGAGCAGTGCTCCGACCACATCACCGAGTACATGGCCAATTCCAAGTGATTGGGTTGCCGTCCAAGTATCGAAACAATTGCGTCGTATTCGTCGTCGGTCAACCCGAGCGCGACATGAACCGGAGTCGTCATGGCAACAAACTAGTTGCCATGATCAGCTACGTCGGAGAAAGCGTCGCCGCTAGGAGTAGCGGGGACGACTCGGCACGCCGCCACCCCCGGTGGCACGAGGTCCACGCCTGTCAGAAGCACGACTTGCGAATTCGCCATTCCGACGCGTACGACCGTAGTTCGAGGAGCTTCCGCTGCCATTGGAATAACGTCGTCCCTCGGAGCGGGGACGTTCTCTCGGTGCATCGGGCAGACGTGTTCCCGACATCTCCTCGCCAGAAGAGATGCCTGGAAGACCGGGATCTTCTAGGTCGACAACCATCGTCGGAATATCGATTCCGAGATCCCGCTTAAGTCGGTCGGCACGACGCGCGTGGGCGCGTGGAACCAACGTGACCACGACCCCACCCTTGCCTGCGCGAGCCGTCCTGCCTGAGCGATGTACGAAAGTCTTCGCATCGTCGGGGAGGTCATAGTGGATGACCAGGGGCAATCCGTTGATGTCAATCCCTCGTGCAGCGACATCCGTCGCCACCAGCACGTTGAGACGTCCTTGAGAGAAGCTTCGCAAGATACGCTCACGGGCTCCTTGTCGCACGCCACCGGTGAGGACTCCTACGTCAACTCCACGCTCACTCAGCATGTCACCGAGACGATCGGCGCCGTCGCGGGTTCTTGCGAACACGATCGCGCGATCCGCTCCGCGCGTCATGACCTCGACAAATTCGGGCTTATCGCGAGTATCGGCCGCCAAGAAGTGATGCGTCATCCGCGAGGATGCATCATCGACATCGGGCATCTCTACGAACACTGGGGATCTCATGAACTTCGAGACCAGACGATCGACGTCCCCGTCAAGAGTCGCTGAGAACAACATGGTTTGCCGATTCTGACCCAACCGCCCAAGAATGTCCTCGACCGCCGGCATGAAGCCCATGTCGGCCATGAGATCAGCCTCATCGATAACCAGCGTGGC
>JBMFXL010000318.1:0-2541 GCA_049964275.1 Acidimicrobiales bacterium
GCTCTGGCCGAGACCGCAGCATGAATCCGCCAGCCGCCAGCCGCTACTCAGAGGACCAACTTGTTGAGCAGCCAGCCATCACCCTCTTCGAGGAGCTCGGCTGGACTCACGTGAACGCCATGCAGGAGACCATGGGCCCCGCGGGAATGCTCGGGCGCGACAATCGGTCGGAAGTCTTTCTCAATCAACGACTGCGGTCTGCCATCGAGCGGTTGAATCCCGGCACTCCACTGGAGGCTGTCGAGTTAGCCGTAATCGAGGTCACGAGGTCACGCGCGGCGATGCACTACGCCCGGGCCAACCAAGAGATCCACACGCTCCTGCGCGACCGTGTCGAGGTATCGGTCCGCCAGCCGGATGGTTCGACCCTGCCCGAGAAGCTTTCAATCATCGACTGGGAAGACCCAGAAAACAATGACTTCCTGCTTGTCTCCCAGCTCTGGATCCACTCCGATCTCTATCACCGACGCGCTGACCTCGTCGGGTTCGTCAATGGAATTCCGCTCGTCTTCATCGAACTCAAGGCGTCGCACAAGAACCTGAAGAACGCATACGACGAAAACCTCAGTGACTATCGGGACACCATCCCGCACCTATTCGCCGCTAACGGATTCATCCTTCTGTCGAACGGCGCCGAGAGCAAGGTCGGGACCATCACTTCGGACTGGGAATTCTTCTCAGAATGGAAGAAGATCAACTCCGAGGGCGAACAGGGCGTCGTCTCGTTGGAAACGGTCATCCGGGGGATGTGCACGAAGGAACGACTGCTCGACATCCTCGAGAACTTCGTGGCCTTCCAGGATCTCCCTAGCAAGTTCATCAAACTCCTCGCCCGTAACCACCAGTACCTCGGGGTCAACAGTGCATTGGAACGCCTGGCTGAGTTACGCCAGGCGCCGCCGGACGAGCGTGGCCAGCTCGGAGTCTTCTGGCACACTCAGGGCTCGGGCAAGACGATGTCGATGCTCTTCTTCTCCCAGAAGGTGCTACGCAAGATGCCTGGGAACTGGTCCTTCGTTATCGTGACCGACCGCGATGATCTCGACGACCAGGCCTACAAGGAGTTCACCTACGCCGGGGTCATCACTGAGAAGCGCATGCGCGCAACCGGCTCGGCCCACTTGCGCCAACTCCTCGCCGAAGATCACCGCTACGTCTTCACCCTGATCCAGAAGTTCCGTACCGAAAAAGGAGAGGTGCACCCGGTGATCTCCGAGCGTGACGACGTCATCGTGATCACCGACGAGGCCCACCGCACCCAGTACGACACGCTGGCGCTCAACATGCGCAATGCCCTTCCCAACGCCGGCTTTCTGGGCTTTACTGGGACACCGCTCATCGCCGGCGAGGAACGTACTCGGGCAGTCTTTGGCGATTACGTCTCGGTCTACAACTTCGCCGATTCAGCCGCTGACCACGCGACGGTCCCGCTCTACTACGAGAACCGTATCCCCCAACTCGAGATCGAGAATCCAAACTTCGGTGACGATCTGATGGCGATTGTCGAAGAGGCGGATCTCGACGAGGGCCAGGAACGCCAACTCGGTCGTGTGCTGGGCCAGCAGTATGAACTGATTACCCGGGACGACCGACTCGACGCGGTAGCTCGAGACGTCGTGGATCACTTCTTGGGTCGCGGCTTTGCCGGCAAGGCCATGGTTGTCTCCATCGACAAAGTTACCGCCGTGCGGACCTTCGACAAGGTTCAGCGATTCTGGCGTGAGCGACTTGAAAAGAACGAGAAGGCTCTGCGTAACGGGGGTATCGCCGATGAGCAAGTAGATCTCCTTGAACGCGAGATTGCCTTCATGCGCGAGACGGACATGGCGGTCGTCATCTCTCAGTCGCAGAATGAGATCGCGGAAATGGCGGCGCGTGGCCTCGACATCTCAGTGCACCGTCGCCGGATGGTCGAAGAGAACCTGGAGGAGCGGTTCAAGAACGCTACGGATCCCTTTCGGCTGGCCTTCGTCTGTTCGATGTGGACAACGGGCTTCGATGTTCCCTCCCTCTCGACCGTGTATCTCGATAAGCCACTGCGCAACCACACCCTGATGCAGACCATCACCCGGGCTAATCGCGTCTTTCCCGAGAAGAACAATGGGCTGGTCGTCGCTTACGTCGACGTCTTTCGTAACCTGCAGGCGGCCCTCGCAATCTATGCGGTCGGTGGAACAGCGGGCGAAATGCCCGTCGAAGAGAAGGGGGAGTTGGTCGAGGCGGTCCGAGAAGCCATCGACGACCTCCGTGCATTCTGTCTGGCGCGTGACGTCGACCTTGAAGTCCTCGGTCGCCTGAGTGGATTCGCGCTGGTGGCCGCCGGCAAAGAGGCCGTCGAGATGTTGATGCTGGACGACGATGAGCGCATTGCATTCACCTCGCGCGCCAGTCTGGTCAACCGTCTCTACAAGGCCATTTTGCCTGATGTACGAGCCAACGAGTTCAGCCGAGTCCGGGCAGTAGCCAAGTTTCTGGCCGACGGCATCTCGGCGAACATCGAGTTAGCCAACATCACCGGCATCATGGGGCGAATCGAACAAC
>JBMFXL010000319.1:0-2517 GCA_049964275.1 Acidimicrobiales bacterium
TCGGTCGGCGATCGCCGCTCGAAGGTAATCGGCAAGGATCGGATTCGCATGAATTGCCAGATACACGTCCTTCGTATGAAGCGCAATAGCCGCAAGCTCAAGGCCGTCAAGCACGAGATGGGGGTTCTCCCACAGAAGGGTCCGGTCTTTGAACGACAGCGGTTCGGACTCCGAGCCGTTTCCGATCACGACAGCGCGGCGCGTTCTCGCGGCAGCCCGGCTGACAGCTTGCAGTTTCGTAGCAAGGGGAAATCCTGCGCCACCCCGACCACGGATGTTCCAGCGCTCAGCCAGTGCAACTATCTCTTGCACTGGACGCCGGGATCGAGCAAGCTGGGTGACCCCATAACGACTGACATGCGCACCATAGGGTTCGAGTGTCTGCTTGGGCTTGAGGGGCAGGGATACCCGCGCACCAGGCACCGAGGACGGATGAAATGCCAGAGATAGTACGCCAGCGTGCTGGTGCGCGCTACCTCGAACTTGATTTGGCGTGGCTGTCATCTCACTTCTTCCTCTGCTTGGGGCTTCGCAGACTCATCTCATTCACCTGAGCCACCGTCACCTAATCCGCTACCATCTCCATGATGCGTCGCGGGCGCCGTGGTCGGCGTCGTCGCAGCGGTGGTCGTTGGTGTCGAGCTCAGCGCTTGTGGGGAGACCACTGGGGCCGTGGTCGGAGTCGTGACGAAACGCTTCGACCAGGTCTGAGTCATTGGACCTGATAGCGCCCAGGCGACAAGGAGACCCGGAACGAAGAGGGCCAGCGCACCGGCGCCGGTCCGTGCCAGAGGCGAGCGAGGATTCCCCGAAAGCACTCGGATCCAGCTCGCAATGACCACCGCACCAAGAGCGGCAACGTAAAACACCTCGATGGGAAGGAAGTGCGAGTCCGTACCCGTTCCGAGCCCATGGATGATACCCGCGACCCAAATCGGATACACGGTGAGATGGAGCGCCTTCCACGCCCTCGGGGACATGCGGTGGCGAAGGAGCGAGGTAATCACGACCGCAAGCATGACATCAAAGGCCGCGATACCAAGACCAAGATAGAGAGGCCTGTAGGTGCGACCGAACGGATCAAAGAGCGAGGTCAAACCAAGATGGGTGAAAGGGTCGAGCACCGCAGTGATGATATGGACCAAGAGCAGCGCTGACCCAAAGAGTGCAATGCCTCGATGTAACTCCGCGAAATGGATGCGGGGACGTGAAGAAGTCTCAAAGCGTTCGGCGCCCAATACACCGAGCACGACAGCGGCAGTGATGAGTGCGAAGGCAACAAGACCGCTCGACCTCGTGACGTACCAGGTCAACTGGGAAAGTGCAACAGTGGCAATCAACGTACACCTCCTACGGGACTGAGTTCACGGCTCCACGAGCTGAAATAGCTCACGTCGCCATGCTTCGTCGTGACCCGGGCGGCATAGCCCGACTCCTCTAGAAGCCCAAGACCACGATCACCTCCGACGATCGTCGCGAGGGAGAACACGTTGGCGACTCCCGCAGAAGGGGCAACGACGCTTACCGACTCAACGGAGGAATGGACGGGGTACGCGGTGGAGGGATCAACGATGTGGGTAAGTCCCTTGCCTTCCTCGCCAAGGATCTCGACGTCGAAGGTTCGCCACCTCGTGGACGAGGTCGCAATGCCACCTCGGTCGAGTGCAATGACTGGATCCCCAGCGGCATACTCAGACGAGCCGGATAGCGGCACCGCAATTGGGAAGCTGGTTCCATGAGGAGCAGCAATACCTACGTCGCCACCAAGTCCTACGAGGACGTCAAGGCGAAAACGCTCGAAGAGCCGACGTGCGATACGGTCTGCCCAGAGACCCTTCGCGATCGAATGGAAATCCAACAAGACACCTCGGGGAAGCACGGCGGTGCGCTTACTCGAGTCAAGAGTGATCGATCGATAGCCAGGTACGAGGTCAGCTCGACGGAGCACCGCACGCGTAGGATCCGCATCGACTGGGTACAGCTTGAGTCGCGCCAGTGCGCCACCGATCGTCGGGTCGACGAGCCCACCGGTAATCTCGGCAGCCCACAGCGCAAAGGAGAGGAGTTCGAAAAGCTCGCTCGAGACCTCGTACTCTTGGCGAGCAGGGCGCTGGACCCGCGTACTGCGAAAGAGCGTGCGCACCTCAGAATCTGACCGAAAGCAGGATGCGACCTTGTCCAGAACGCCGATTTCCTCCCTGGCAAATGCCGCTAACTCGTCAATAGGGGCACCAAGTGTCGAAGCGACGTCGACGTAGGTTCCTATTGCAGAAAATCGCGTGGCGGCGAACTCGCTCATGAGCCACCACTGATCGCCACGGGCGCTTGAGTCGACGGCGCAATCGTAGAAGCTCCGTTCGATGCGCTACTCGTCGAACCAGAAGGGGAAGTTGCGGCCGAACCTACGGAGCTACCCGCAACGGGTGAAGTCGTAGTTGCTTGAGTTGAAGTAGACGGTGCGGTCTTTCCTGGTGCCAGCTTCCACGCGGCGATGGTCATCACCGCAAAGCTCGCAAG
>JBMFXL010000320.1:0-2514 GCA_049964275.1 Acidimicrobiales bacterium
GCAATATGGTCTGCAGATGGTGTGGGGGAGGAGCGTCGAATCACGATGGCCCTAGTGTACGACGTAACGATCGAAACGCTGGATGTCGGTCTCGATGGTTGCTGCCAACCTGAGTGAGATCGGATGTGTGAGTTCGCCGACGAGATGGGTAGTTTGACTCCCAAGGAGCATTGGACGCTGCGTCAGACACACTTCGGCGATGAGGCCCTGGTCCAGTGCACGAGTCAGGAGAGCGGGACCCCCTTCGCAGAGTACTGGTAGTCGAGACTCGCGAACAAGTCGTGCGATCACCTCCCAGGGATCGGCAGATCCATATACCGAGGATCCATCGATGATGCCATCTGGAAGCGTAAGCTCCGCGGCATCGTCGGTGAAGACCACGATGGCGGGGAGCGCTGGATCGGCAACCTTGGGCATCCAGTTGAGTGGCTTCGAGGGATTCGCGATCACGACGAGTCTCGGTCCGGGCGAGTGATCAACGCTCGCGCGGATGTTGCGGAGGGACTCCGGAATTCGAATAGGACCGTAGTGTTCGGCGGCGACGGTCCCGGCACCAACCACCACTGCGGCGGCGGTCGCTCGAAGGAGGCGGAAGATCACCTTGTCCTCCTCCGAAGAGAGCGCACCTGAGCCTCCATCGATGCTCACCCCACCATCGATGGAGGCCACGAAGTTGGCGCGCATTCCTAGAGGGAGTGGATCCATGGGGTAGTGCTCGAGGAGTCGCTCCATGGAGAGCCCTCCTACGTGAGGGGTGGAGGTGTGGAGCGGCGTCATCGATCGGTGTGGTGGTGGTGGGAAGCTATGGTGCATACATTACATGGCCACGGAACCTCACCTTCCTTTCGTATCGCGCGACGTCCGGCCCACGGTTGGGGAACTGACCGAGGCACTTCGTCCGCCTCGTCGGTTCGCTGAGATGTCTTTCGATGACTACGTCCCTTCGGCTGCCTTTCCGTCCCAGGCCGAAGCGAAGGAACGTACGGTCGCGTTCGCGCGTTCGCTCGTTGATGCGTCCCGGTCTCGAGCCGAAGCACGCTGGAGGCGCCGACCGCAATCCGTCAAAGGAAGCGGTCTTTATCTCGATGGGGGGTTCGGGGTTGGCAAGACTCACCTGGCGGTCTCTCTCTATTACATGGCGCAGGTGCCTAAGGCGTATGCGGCGTTCGCCGACCTCACCGCGTATGTGGGTGCGATCGGTTTCGAGCGTGCCCTCAATGAGCTAGGCCAGCGTCGACTCCTCGTCATCGACGAGTTCGAGCTCGACGACCCCGGCGATACCGTCCTCATTGCTCACTTGTGCCAACGCCTCGTCGAACAGGGGTTGTCAATCGCGGCCACTTCGAATACCCTTCCGGATCGCCTTGGGCGGGGTCGTTTTGCAGCGGATGATTTCCTGCGGGAGATCCAGGGATTAGCCGACTCCTTTGAGATTGTCAGAATGGAGGGACCTGACTATCGACATCGTGACCTCGATCTCTCTGAGGTCGAGGGAGTTGACGAACAGCTGCTGAACGACCTTGGTACGCGAGGGCAACTCGAGGTAGTGAGCTTCGACGAGCTACTGCGAGTCCTTCGACGACAGCATCCCTCTCGGTATCGTTCACTCCTTGGAGGGGTTGCAGGTGTTGGTCTGCGAGGGGTCAAGACCTTCGGAGATCAATCCGATGCATTGCGTTTTGTGAGCTTCATCGACCGCATTTATGAAGAGGAGATTGCGTTCATCTACGCTGGCGTCACGCTCGATGACCTGTTTCCCGAGGCATTCCGCCGCGGGGGCTTTTCCATGAAGTACGGACGTGCACTCTCGCGAATTGCGGGCATGCTTTCCGAGTTCCGTACCCTAGGGCTCGACGGGCACGCGGAAGGTGACGCGGAATCCCCCCAATGAATTCGACATGAACGATGCGCTCCCGCCGTGGGTGATTGCACGTGCACGGATGTTTTCGAGTCCGAGCCCTTGCCCGGAGGTTGCGACTGTGGCACCGTGTCCGTCGTCATCGACGGTGAGTACGACCTCGTCGTGTGCCTCGAGAACGATGTCCACTCGATGTGCGTAGGCATGTTTGGCGACATTGGTGACTGACTCTTGGAGTACCAGCACGAGATCCTTGAGAAGTTCGTCGTCGACGAGAAGGTCGACTGGTCCGTCGTAACGCACATGCACGGCGATGCCGAGACTCTCGGAGAGTCGACGAAGGTGATTGTCAATTACGTCCCTTGCGGCAGAGCCTTGTCGACCTCGACGTTCGAGCTTGGAGATCGTGGAGCGGATTTCCCTGATGATCTCGTCGAGATGCTCGATGACGTACTCGCGCTCGTCGTGCTCGAGCGATTGATGCTGCGCACCGATTTGGAGCTGCATCGAGAGCGAGAAGAGGCGCTGGATGATGTCGTCGTGGAGGTCGTGAGCGATGCGTAGGCGTTCCTCGGTGAGCTGCTGTGCCGTGGCGCGTCGATGGAGGCTCTCTCGGTCGATGGCGATTCCAGCGGCGTGGGCGAGCGACTCAGCAA
>JBMFXL010000321.1:0-2502 GCA_049964275.1 Acidimicrobiales bacterium
GTAGGGCGATTGTCAGGAGAGAACTTGCCGGTTAGAACGCCCTGTTCGAGTGGAGAGTAAGCAATGACCATACGGCCGTTCGCCTGCGCCCAGGGCACGATCTCATCGAGAGGACGCATGTTCAGTAGCGACAAATGCACCTGATTTGAGACGATGGGATGCTCAAGCGCGTCCTCAGCTTCCCGCCACTGAGTGAGTGAGAAGTTCGAGACCCCCACATGCCTTACGACTCCACGATCAAGCAATACTCTCAATCCCTTTACCTGCTCTCGAAGGGGCACGACGGGATTTGGAAAGTGAATTTGATAGAGATCGATGACATCCACCTTGAGGCGCCGTGCGCTCCGATAGGCATGATCGACGAGAAGAGGAGAGACGGGGACGATTGGGAAGAACTTTGTCGCAAGCACGACGCCGCCGACCTTACCTTCAAGCGCGTCCCCGATAATTCGCTCCGAGGCTCCGAAACCATACATCTCGGCCGTATCGATGAAATTCACCCCCAGCTCGATTGCTCGGTGGAGAATCTCTACCGCCGTAACGGTCGCATAGCGAACCCCGTATCCCCATTCCCTGGAACCGAACTGCCAGGTTCCCAGCCCGATCGCAGAGCACGACATTCCTTCGGACTCGACGTATCGCATATTCCCATGTTACGTCGCCATTACACGAACTACTTCGGTGCCATCCTCAGTGAACCATCCATCCGGATGACCTCGCCATTCAGGTACCCGTTCTCAACGATGGCAACGGCAAGGTGCGCGTAGTCCGCTGGAACTCCGAGTCGCTTGGGGAACGGTATTCCCTTGGCAAGCGCCTCACGAACAGAGTCAGGAAGTTGTCCAAGAAGAGGCGTATCAACGATTCCAGGAGCGATCGTCATGACGCGAATTCCGACCGACGAGAGATCGCGCGCGGCAGGGAGCGTCATTCCAACGATTCCACCCTTGGATGCCGAGTACGCAAGCTGACCAACCTGGCCGTCGTATGCAGCAATTGATGCAGTGTTGATAATGACTCCGCGCTCTTCGAATTCGAGCGGTGCGCTCCTCGCGATCACGGATGCACCGATCGCCATCACGTTGAAGGTCCCTATGAGGTTCACATCGATGATCTTCTTGAAGCTTGCTAGGTCGTGTGGCTCGCCCGCACGGTCGATCACTCGTTTCGCGATACCGATTCCCGCACAGTTCACCACCACCCGAACGACCGCAGATGAGGCGTAATCCTCGATAGCAGCACGTACGGCATCAAAATCGGTGACATCCACCCCGAACGAACGAGCAGACGTACCGAGTTCGGCCACCGCCTTCGCAAGTCCTGCCTCATCACGGTCTAACAAGAGGACGTTCGCGCCTCGCTCAACCAAGAGACCAGCGGTAGCCCGACCAAGGCCAGAAGCTGCCCCCGTAATAATCGCACCGATTCCATCAATCTGCATGTGCCCAACTTAGAGCAGTCACGACCAAAATAAAAACAGGGCAGCTTCAACATATCCGCCGGCGAATTCGGCTCATCGATCACAGAGGGACATCGGGATGCTCATTCGGTGCATCCCTCTGGGCCAAAGTCCTGAGCAAGCCATCAATGGACCCACCTATCGGGCGAGATGCACGACGTCTGCTCGGCCGTCGCAATATATCCATTCGGCATAGCAGCTACGAAAATTGCCTCGGCCTCAAGCACTACCGACGTGCACTCGCCCTTCGCTGGGCTTCCGCTTGGGCGAGCGAATCTGCTTGCTCGTTGAGAGGTACCCCCGCATGGCCCTTCACCCAGCGAAAGGAAACCACGGGATTACGCTCAGTCACCAACGGCACCAACTTCTGCCAGAGGTCTGCGTTGGCCACCGGCTCACGCTTCGAGTTCTTCCAACCGTTGGAGAGCCAGCGCACCCACCATTTGTCACGAAAGCAATTGATGACATAGGTCGAATCGGACACGATCGTGATCTCACCATCGTGTTGGCTCAACGCCTCAATGACCGCCGTGAGCTCCATTCGCTGGTTGGTGGTGTGTGCTTCCCCCCCACTTGCCTGCTCGCCAGTCTCCGCGACCCATGCCCAGCCTCCAGGACCGGGATTGCCCACACACGCGCCGTCGGTAAAGATCTCCATGCATCCTCCTTGCAACCCACAACCTTACGGCCCCAGAGAAGTCGTTCGTATTGGAACCCTTGCGAAGAACGTGGAAGACTACAACTGTGATTTTTGACGGATTTTCTCATCAGCTTCCTGACATCGACCCCGAAGAGACTTCTGAGTGGATCGATTCGTTCAATGTCCTCGTCGAGACCAAGGGGAAGTCCAGGGCGACCTATTTGCTCATGCGACTGCTTGAACTGGCTAGAGAACGCCAGGTAGGTATCCCCGCTGCAGTTTCCACGCCCTACATCAATACGATTCCGCCGGAATCGGAGCCCTGGTTCCCAGGCGATGAATATCTCGAGCGAAGGATCCGCGCCTACATTCGCTGGAATGCCGCGGTCATGGTGACACGTGC
>JBMFXL010000322.1:0-2499 GCA_049964275.1 Acidimicrobiales bacterium
CCTCTGTCGTCAGTACAACGCGAGTCAGGCCCTCGACTGGGGTCTCGTCAACACCGTCGTTCCCCTGGAGAAGCTTGAAGACGAGACGGTCGAGTGGGCGCGCGAGATCCTTCGACTCTCACCGCTCGCACTTCGCATGCTCAAGGCATCGTTCAACGCCGCGGACGATGGACTTGCAGGCATTCAGCAGCTTGCAGGCGATTCGACCCTCCTGTTCTATATGACCGAGGAGGCGCAAGAGGGCCGAAACGCCTATGTGGAGAAGCGCCCGGTCGACTTCTCGAAGTTCCCGAAGCGGCCCTAAGGATGGGAGACTCGACGATCGCGCTTCTTTGGGAAGGGGCGCGACCTAAGACGCTTCCTGCTTCGCTCGGCCCGGTGATCGCCGCGGCGGGTCTCACGGTGTATCAGCACGGCTTCTCCTTGGTGCGGATCGTACTTGCAGGAGGCGTGGCGCTCTTTCTTCAAATCGGGACGAACTACGCCAACGATTACTCCGACGGCGTGCGAGGTACCGATGAAGTCCGATCGGGCCCGCGTCGACTGGTGGCCTCCAAGGCAATGTCTGCCGCCTCCGTCAAGCGAGCTGCATTCGTGGCATTCGGCGTAGCGGGAGTACTTGGACTGGTGCTGTGTCTCTTGTCGCAGTGGTGGCTCATCGGCGTTGGCGCTGCGGCGATCCTCGCTGGATGGTTCTACACCGGCGGAAGCAAGCCCTACGGCTACTACGGATTCGGCGAACTCTTCGTCTTCGTCTTCTTCGGCCTCGTGGAGACGCTTGGGACGGTGTACGTTCAGACCGAGCGGTTGATCTGGCAGGACTGGGCGGTGGCAACTGCGCTTGGACTTCAGATTACGGGAATTCTGGTGGCCAACAACCTGCGAGACATTTCAGGTGACGTCCAGTCTGG
Organism: Acidimicrobiales bacterium; assembly: GCA_049964275.1. Classification (GTDB taxonomy): domain Bacteria; phylum Actinomycetota; class Acidimicrobiia; order Acidimicrobiales; family Acidimicrobiaceae; genus JAJYZP01. The sequence goes on from JBMFXL010000322.1 coordinate 912, forward strand.
AAAGAAGACCCTCGCGGTTCGGATCGGTGACCGTTGGACCCGCGCGCTCTATGTGGCATGTTTTGCGGGAAGCGCAATCGCCCTCGTTCCGCTCGGTAGTGTGCACCCCTTAGCGCTATTCGGAGTAGCAGCCTGTGCCCTCGCCATTCCCTTGTCACTGAGTGTGCTTCGGGGTGCGAATGGTCCAGCGCTCATACCGGTACTCGTGGGCTCAGGTCGGGTCGTGCTCGTGACGTCGCTTGCACTTGGAGTAACACTCGCTCTTTAGCTGGAACCCGAGGTGTCCCGAAGGCCAGCGACGACGATATCCACGACGAGATCTGGCCGGGCCGAAGGTACGTCGTGACCGACATGGTCGATGACGGCCACCAAGGTGCGCCGTGGGTCGCCGTGTTGGCGCACATGCTGAGCGATGGCGACGTATTTCGTATCCTCTGCCCCCACGATCACGGTGAGGGGATAGTCCTGAGAGAGCAGCGACTCGGACAGCTCAGGTTGCAAGCCCGTCGAATATGTCCGAAGTGCCCCCGCGACACCCTCGGGAGATCGACTGGCGCGGATGCGTTGGGCTTGCATACTCACTCGTCTACCCAAGAAGAGGGGCTGGCTGTCCCATCGTGACAGGAATCCTGGGTAGCCTTCCGAACCACCCTCTACGATCTCTTGTGCGAGCGCATCATCCGCCACCGCCCTTTGCCGTCGCTCCTCTGGGGAGGCAATTCCGAGGTTGGTGGAGATGAGCGTCATCGAGCGGACGTGATCGGGGAAGGTAGTGCCGTACCACGCGGCCAGCCGACCGCCCATGGAGTAGCCAAGAAGGTGTGCATGGGGGAAGTGCGTCCCAAGCAGTGCGAAGTACTCCCTAGGCGGAGGGAGTTCCACAAGATCTTGATGGCCCGGTAGATTGAGGACTAGGCAGCGATGAGCGCTTCTTGAGGCAATCTCGCTGGCGAGACGGAGCATCGACCATGCACTTTGGGTGAAGCCATGGAAGATGAGAATCGGCGGACCTATCGCATCCTTGGGGGTTACGGTAAGGTACTCGAGGCCGCCGTGGTACCTGTTGGCTCGGAGATCAAGGGAGACCATGGAACCCAACCTACCGACCGGACCCAACGTCGCGATGTCGGAGGCACTCGTACGAGCCTGGGGATCGCTTGGAGTTCGACACGCAGTGATCGCCCCCGGGTCGAGGTCGACCCCGCTTGCCTATGCGTGTGCAACCTCTGACACCATCGAAACGATCGTCAGACTGGACGAACGATCAGCAGGTTTTTGTGCGCTCGGTATTGCCAAGACCACCGGGCGGCCAGTCCTCGTCGTGACGACGTCGGGAACTGCGGCGACCGAACTCCTTCCGTCGGTGACCGAAGCTTCCCAGTCGCACGTTCCCTTAATTGTCGTCACGACGGATCGCCCCCCGATGCTCGGCGGAATTGGGGCACCTCAGACGATCCGACAAGATGGCCTCTTTCATCATGTGGCACGAGAGGAGCGTTTTCTCGGTGCTCCTGACCTCAGGGATGCCCCTGAATGGCCTTCACTTGCGGCCCAGGTGTTTGCAGCGGCGACTCGCCCCGGTCTCTTT
>JBMFXL010000323.1:0-2490 GCA_049964275.1 Acidimicrobiales bacterium
GCGATGCATGTGGTCGCGGAGGCACAGCGCACAGGTGGTAAGTGCGCCTACATCGATGCTGAGCATGCGATGGATCCGGTCTATGCCCAAGCCATTGGTGTCGATATCGATGATCTGCTCATTTCTCAGCCCGACACAGGCGAGCAGGCACTCGAGATTGCTGACATGTTGATTCGTTCGGGATCTCTCGACGTATTGGTGATCGATTCGGTTGCGGCTCTGACCCCACGTGCGGAGATCGAAGGGGATATGGGTGATTCCCATGTCGGTCTGCAGGCCCGCCTCATGTCTCAGGCCCTGAGGAAGATTACTGGAACGCTCAGCCGCTCGAATACGATTGCGATCTTCATCAATCAGCTTCGCGAGAAGATCGGTGTGATGTACGGCTCACCCGAGGTGACCCCAGGTGGGCGGGCGCTCAAGTTCTACTCGTCCGTGCGAATCGACATTCGTAAGATCGAGGCGATCAAGGAAGGTGCCGAGATCGTGGGAAGTCGCACGCGGGCGAAGGTCGTCAAGAACAAGTGCGCACCGCCCTTCCGTCAAGCGGAGTTCGACATCATGTATGGGAGAGGAATCTCTCGAGAAGGTTCGCTCCTCGACGTGGGCGTGGAGATGGGCATCATTACCAAGTCAGGGTCGTGGTATAGCTACGAGGGCGAGCAGCTCGGACAGGGTCGTGAGGCCGTGAAATCGTTCCTTGCAGCAAATCCCCAACTCATGGCCGAACTCGATCTGCGGGTACGTGGAGAGGTGGCTGATGCGCTTGGAACGGGTGCTCCATTGACGCATGGGAGTTCGACTACCGAAGAGGCGCTTCTCGACGATTGAGCCTGTAGTGGCTTTAGGCTGATCGTGTGAATCAGCGCTATTACGTCCGTACCTTCGGCTGTCAGATGAATGAACACGATTCCGAGCGAATCGCGGGGATGCTTGCCGCATCGGGTCTCGATGCGGCAAGCTCGGTGGAAGAGGCCGACGTTGTCGTGCTGAACACGTGCTGTATCCGCGAGAACGCCGATAATAAGCTCTATGGGAATCTCGGTCATCTCGCCTCGAAGAAACGTGAGAATCCGGACCTGCGTATCGTCGTCGCGGGTTGTTTGGCACAAAAGGATCGGGATCAACTCGCAGAGCGTGCGCCATATGTGGACGTGGTGGTCGGGACCTTCAACCTTTCGAGGATTCCCTCGCTCCTTTCGGAATCCGATGGCGAGCATCCTGTTGTGGAGATCTGGGAACGTTCGGAAGAGGGGAGCGATCCTTTTGCCGGAGCGCTTGCTGCCAAGCGTGAGTCGGAGCATCTCGCCTGGGTGACCATTCAGACTGGCTGCAACAATCGGTGTGCGTTTTGTATCGTGCCGTCGGTTCGGGGCGTCGAATCGTCGAGGAGCTTCTCGGAGATCGTTTCGGAAGTTCGCGTGCTTGCGCGGCAAGGTGTGCGCGAAATCACGCTGCTCGGTCAAAATGTGAACTCGTATGGACGAGACCTTACGCTTGCCGCGCGATCGGGGCAGCTCGGGGACTCCATCGCGGACGCGGTCTCCCCTCAGTGGCTCATGGAATCGGCGAGACGGGCTCGGCCCCTCTTTGGAGATCTGTTACGGGAGGTCGGCTCGGTGGAGGGGATCTCCCGTGTCCGATTCACTTCCCCACATCCCAAGGATATGCGTGAAGAAACGTTTCTCGCCATGGCGGAGACGCCTGCAGTGTGTGAGCAGCTCCATTTCCCGCTCCAGTCTGGTTCAGATCGGATATTGAGTCGTATGCATCGTGGCTATACGGCCGAGCGCTACCTTGACCGACTCGCGCTCGCGCGGGAGATCGTCCCCGATCTTGCGGTGACGACCGATATCATTGTGGGTTTTCCTGGTGAGACGGAAGAGGATTTCGAGTGCACTCTCGAGGTTGCGTCAACGGCCGCCTACGACGGTGCGTTCACCTTCGTTTTCTCCCCTCGTCCCGGCACGGAGGCTGCAGATATGGAGGCGTTGTTCGTGGACCCAGATATCGTTGCGGACCGATTCGAGCGCCTGAAGATCGTTATTGAGCGCAGTGCACTCCAGCGCCATGAGGCTCGAGTCGGTAGGACCGAGGAGGTGCTCCTCGAAGGCCCATCCAAGCGTGATGCAGAGATATGGTCAGGAAGGACGCGTCAGAACAAACTCGTGCATATCGCTCCTCCGGCCGATGGCGTAACCTTTGCCGCTGGTCGGCTCGTGCAAGCAGAAATTATTTCGGCTGCTCCGCATTTCCTGCGTGGCGTCTATCGAAGTTCGGAGGATTCCCAGCCTCTTCGTCGACGTATCGCGGTGCATTCAGCGTAACGTTCAGTCGTTCATCCCGCTCAAGCTTGGGCTGTATACGGCTACATCGTCAGGGTCTCCTGTGCGGTGGACCGGTATCCCTCCGCGTGGCTCGTTCACCTGAGCGTGGAGGCGTAGGTGGTCGTGGCGACGCGGACCGAGGGGTCTGAATATCGTCTCCAGT
>JBMFXL010000324.1:0-2481 GCA_049964275.1 Acidimicrobiales bacterium
TGTTGCACGACCTCGTGCCCGATCTACTGGGGAAACTCCGAATATGTGGGACCCGCAGCGATCGTCAATGCTCACCGCTTCATCTTCGACTCGCGCGATGATGGCGCCGAGGAGCGCCTTGACATTCTGAACACGAAGTCAGGCGTCTGGCGTTGTCGAACCTCATTCAACTGTACGCAGGCCTGTCCTCGAGGCATCCAAGTTACCAAGGCAATCGAAGACGTGAAACGGGCGATCCTGTACGATAGGGGTTGAAATATGCCCAATGATGCCGCAACATTGATTTCGATCATGAACCAACGGTTGCAGTCCTCTGCGCTCGAGCCGATCGTCGCGTGTATCACCGAGCCGATGACCATTTCGATCGCAGTCGACGAAGGCGATCTCGCGCCCGGATGGACTGTCGAGTTGCACCCTACCGGTGCGCAGGCAGTTCCTCTTGCCGATGTGTCTGATCTGATCATTCATGTGAACAATCAAACTGCACACTCCCTCGTCCAAGGAGAACTCGGCATCGATGAGGCGCTCCGACACGGGGAGATTCGATTCGCCGGCGATATCACGTCGTTGAGACGCGTGGAGTCCGTGAGAACACGAGCCACCGCCAAGGAAGCTCCCTAGGTGCGTCTCAAGCGAGCGCACCGCGGTCCCAAGGTTCCCCGGTCTCCTGGGTGGTATCCGGACGGTAGTGGGCTACTGCGCCATTTCGACGGCGTACAGTGGACCGAAAGGGTCCGTGACACTCCTCTCTACGACGACATCCCTGAATTCCTTGGCTTGCCGCCGTATCTTCCGCGCGCAACTGTGCGCGAGCAGAAGCGACGTCGGCGTCTCAGGCGAAGCGTCGGCCTCATCGCGATCTTCGTCATCGTCGCAACCGCAGTAAGTCAGGTCGGGAGCATCTGGGCGCCTCGGGCCAGCACGCCAACCGGATTCGTACCATTGATCACCGACAGTACGTTCAGCCAGGCAGCCACCAACGTGTGCACGAACTCACTTTCGAAAGCGAACGATTCGCTGGCGCTGACAGGTGCCACACTGAACCCACAAGGGACCGGCTACCGCATTTTGGCCAGCCCCTTTACCGGCCTCTCTGAGAAGGCGCTCAAGCGCGCGATTAGCCATAACCAGTCGCTTCTCCATGACGTTCGCGATGCAGCAACACGCTTTGGACAGCTTCCGTCCTATCCCGGCAACGAGCAAGCGATCTCGCAGTTCGTGTCGGATTGGAGCGTCGCGGCCCATGACCTCTCCACCTACAACTACGATCTCTCGACCCACTCGAGTGATACCCGCCACGATTACACCAAGATCGAGCGTGACCTTGAGTGGCTGAACGTCTTCTCGACCGCGAATCAGTTGACAAGTTGCGGGGTGTTTTCCACACAGCTGTTCTCATGAGCGGTATAGTCGGGACTACCGAACCCGACGTTCCCAAGGGGGTCGCAAGTGACAACAACTGGAGTGATCGACGACCACATACTCGAGCACTACCGAGCGCTTCTCGATGCAGAGGATTCTGCGTTCAATGAGGTTGAGCATGCCTATGAAGAGGGCGACAGAAAGACGTTCGAGCACGATCTCCTCCTCTGGCGAGAGGCTCTTCGAGCGAAACTCCATTACCTTGAGCGATGCGGAATCGATCTCGTAGGGACATCTTGGGAACCAGCACCCGCCTCCACCTGATGCAAGTCCTGTCGCTGCACCTGCGGCGACGATGAGCGCTCGACAGCTTCTACGCATCCGACGACTTCGCACGGCATTCGCACTCAACGTGGGGCTGATGATTGGACTCGTCATCGTTGGCATTGCCGCGAACTCTGTAGGTCTTCTCGCCGCAGCCGCCGACGACCTTGGCGATCTCCTGACGATCGGCTTCGCAATCGCGGCGATCCGCGTCGACCTGCGGAAACTCCGCTCCGGTCAACGTGCCTCGCGCTCCCTCGTCACCGCATCGGGAACCGCCATATGGATACTCCTGATCGGTGCGATAACCGCGGTTGGTGCAATACTGCGGATCCTTCATCCCCCACATTCCGTCGACGGACCTGCAATACTCGTCGCCAGTGGAGTTGCCGGGATAGTCCTCATCATCATTGCGTTCACTCTCGAGGACGACGACGAGGACGAGGGGGCGGAAAACGACGACGATTCTGCCGGCTATGGTGCCGCGCTACCAGCTGAGAACTCACTCACCGACCACCATGAACGCCATGGAAGGTTGGTCGTCAACGCGGCATTCATCGACGCGGTCACCGATGCACTTGCGGCGTTCGGAGTGGCGATTGCCGGAGCGATCATGACCGTTGCCCACGGACTCTACCTCCTCGATCCCATCGTTGCGCTTGTCGTCGCACTCGTGATGATCGGACAGGCCTGGCGTCTAGGCCATCGAATCAGCCAGGTACGAGCGCAAGACCGCGATGACTACGGGACATAGGGAAGCGCGACCATCAGACGTTCGATGAGCAAGGCGTCGCC
>JBMFXL010000325.1:0-2467 GCA_049964275.1 Acidimicrobiales bacterium
GCCTACGCCACGGTAGCGGGCTTTGCCCTCCTCGCGGTGGTGCTCCTTACGAGGCCGAGCGGCCTTATCGGAGACACCCTTCTCAAGGAAGAGGTCACGATCTGATGACTAACGGAGCTGGATCCCTCGCTTGCGAGCGAAAGGAGTAATGGTCGATGGAGTTCTACATTTCGACGCTGGTGGTCTACTTCGGTATTGACCTATTGTCGGCCTGGTCGCTCAATCTCCAATTCGGCTACGCGGGCGTGCCGAACTTTGCCTACATCGTGTTCCAGTCGATTGGAGCGTATACCGCAGCGGTGCTCACGCTCGGCCCTGACTCCGGGGTGAACTCGTTTCAGCACTATCTCTTTGGAGCGTCGCTCCCGTTCCCGATACCTTTGATTGCTGCAACACTTGCTGGTGGACTGTTGTCGCTGATCCTTGGTTCCTTCGCGTTGCGTCGTATCCGACGTGACTACCAGGCAGCCGTACTGCTGATCGTCTCACTGATCGCGACACAAGTCATCTCGACCGCAGTCTCGATCTTCAACGGATCGAATGGTCTGACCGGTGTACCCAAGCCGTTCTCGGGAGTGCTCAACCTCTCGCTCATCAACTATCAATGGGCCTACGCGGCATACGTGCTTGTGATTTGCGTTGGGGTGTATTTTCTGCTGCGACGCCTCCTTCGTTCCAACTGGGGTCGAGCGATCCGAGCTGTCCGTGACCACGAGGACGCTGCGGCTACCGTCGGTCTCAATGGGACACGTATGAGAATGCACGCTTTTGTCCTTGGTGGAATGATCGCAGGACTCTCCGGAGCGCTGCTCGTACAGTTCGTCAACGCATGGTCCCCTGCGAGTTGGGGTTATGCCGAGACCTTCGGCGTCCTGACGGCGGTGATCATTGGTGGCGTCGCCAACAACAAGGGTGCGATCGTGGGAACCTTGCTCGTCCAGATCATCTTCTTGCAGCTGCCGTCCTTCCTTCCCCAGATCGGTTACCCGGGTCTCACTGCGGCGCTTCAGTGGATAGTGATCGGTGGCATTTGGCTTATCTTCATGGCAGTACGTCCGAAGGGACTCCTTCCGGAGCGCCGGTATTCGGTGGATCTCGCTCGATTCGGACTCCGCGAGAAGGCATCGAAGCGACTGCTTGGGGATGATCACGATGAGGCGGGTTCGAATGGCGCGCCTGCGGAGTCGTCGATAGAGGCAGAGGTGCTCTCATGAGCCTCCTGCAAGCAAACGAACTGCACGTGACGTTCGGTGGGGTGCACGCCGTGCAAGGGGCTTCGATCGAGGTCGGAGAGCGTGAAATTGTTGGCATCATTGGGCCAAACGGTGCGGGAAAGTCCTCCCTGCTAGGCGCAATCGGTGGCCAGCTTCCCGTGCACCAAGGCTCGATCGTCTTTGATGGCCATCCCATCACGAAACTCCGTCCCGATCAGCGCGCTCGGCGTGGTCTTGTGCGGTCGTTCCAGACAACGAGTGAGTTCGCCAACATGACGGTGTACGAGAACTTAGCGGTGGCCGCTGCTGGATTTGATGGCGGGGACTTCTTTCGTTCTTTGCTTCAGGGCGTACGGTACAAGGAAGCCCAACGCGCACATGATGAGCGAATCGCTCGCACGCTTGAAGCCTTCGACATGGTCGAAATGGCGAACGCGCATGGAAGCGAGCTCTCGGGAGGGCAACGTCGGCTTGTCGAGATGATGCGATGCTTGATGCAGAATCCAAAGCTGATCTTGCTCGACGAACCGATGGTAGGTGTCGCTCCTCACTTGGTTCAGCGCATTGGGGATGCGATTCTCCAGATCCGTGATGGCGGTGTCGCAATCGTGATTATTGAGCACGCCCTCGAGGTGGTTGAGCGGTTGAGTGACCGTGTGGTGGTGATGGCTGACGGAGAGGTGATCGCCAATGGCGATTTCCAGACCGTGATCAATTCGGGCTCAGTTCAGTCCGCATATTTGGGTTAGGACACAGGAGAGTATGGCGACAGTGGAGCAGACACTAGGCACCCCGACGAGTACGCGTCCGGCGGAGAGTCTTGCGGCTCGCAACATCACCTCGGGCTACAAGGGTACTCCCGTCATTCGAGATGTGTCACTCTCAGTGGGTGCGGGTGAGGTAGTCCTCGTAGTAGGTCCAAATGGCGCGGGTAAGAGTACCTTGGTGAAGACCATTAACGGCGAGCTTCCACTCATGTCGGGGAGCGTGGTGCTCGACGGCGAGGACATCTCCGCGCTCGCAGAGGAGCGGAGAGCATCACGAGGTATCGGCTACGTGCCTCAGGTTCGTGACGTCTTTCCGACCTTGACCGTGCGAGAGAATCTTGAGATGGGTGCCTATCGGCTTTCGCCGAAGCATGCCGAAGAACGTGTGGAAGCGGTGATGACGCAGTTTCCGCAGCTCAAGCAGTTCGGCAAACGCCACGCCAAGGCACTGTCAGGTGGCCAGCGTAAGCTCGTGGGCGTGGCCCG
>JBMFXL010000326.1:0-2444 GCA_049964275.1 Acidimicrobiales bacterium
GCCACGTGGTCTCCGGGCCCCAGTAGATGTCTTCCTCGGGCTCCCAGACGTCCTCTCGCCCGCCGCCGAATCCAAAGGTGGTGAAGCCCATGACCTCAAGAGCACAGTTGCCAGTGAGCACGATCAGGTCGGCCCACGAGAGCTTGCGGCCGTACTTCTGCTTGACCGGCCAGAGGAGTCGTCGAGCCTTGTCGAGGTTGGCGTTATCCGGCCAGCTGTTGAGCGGCGCGTAGCGTTGGGTACCTGAGCCGGCACCGCCGCGACCGTCGTGAATACGATAGGTGCCTGCACTATGCCACGCCATCCGGATGAAGAGGGGGCCGTAGTTGCCCCAATCTGCCGGCCACCAATCCTGCGAGGACGTGATGATCGCCTTGATGTCGTCCTTGACTGCGTTCAAATCGAGCGACTCGAACTCCTTGGCGTAGTTGAAGTCTCCCCCCATGGGGTCGATCTTGGGGGAGTTCTTATTGAGGGGACGGAGATTGATCTGCTCGGGCCACCAGTGCTGGTTGGCGGTCGAACCGGTTGCAGTCTGGGGATGGTGAAGCACCGGGCATTTCGATGCATCCATTGCGGCTTCATTGCTCATATCAATGTGCTCCTTGGCTCTTGAGGGTTGATGGTTGAGTCGTATGGGGCATGATCGTGGACGACTGGCATTGCATACACCGCCCCCAGAAGATGACCTCAGCCTCGTCGACGACGTATCCATGGTCATAGTCGATGTCCAGGCACGGTCGACTACCTACCACACAGTCGACATCGACGGTTTCACCGCAGTCGCGACATACGAGATGATGGTGGTTATCGTCCACCCTCTGCTCGTATCGCGCTGGGGATCTTGCTGGCTGAATCCTTCTGATGATCGCCCTGTCCGTAAGCACTGCGAGGGCGTCGTAAACAGACTGTCGCGAAATCGTGCCGATCTCACGACGAGCAAGTCTCTCGACATCCTCCGCCGTGCCATGTGGGCGAATCGCCACTGCACGAAGTACCGCAAGACGCTGAGCGGTTACTTGGACCCCCGAACGCCGAAGGAGGTCTTCGTGGTCGGTGTGCTTCGTGTTGTCCACTTCGCTACTTTAGGTCCAAGTTTGGACTATGTCAAAACTTTTAGAGAGTCAGCAACTCGACTGATACCCATGGGTGGCGAGCGGTCTGACCGGTCGCGAGGTGGGTATGGTCATGCGCCCTGTAGACACTTCGTCCGCGGACAGCATGTGATTCAGGGCTTGTCAGGCGTTTGCACATAGAAGGCGACCCTCTGCGCTCCGAAAGCGACGTGACGAATCCTAAACAAACTTGACGAGGGATGGCTAGCACTCGGCTGAGGGGGGCGAAAGGGAGTGCTCACGCGATCGTCGGTGAGAATTTGGCGGAGAGGGAGGGATTTGAACCCTCGGACCCGTTACCAGGTCAACTCATTAGCAGTGAGTCCCATTCGGCCGCTCTGGCACCTCTCCTGATGTGAAGACCAGCCTAGAGTAAAAGAGGCAACTTCCCCCTAGTCCACGTAGGCTATCTACGTCGCTGACCACTTTGATACCCGTCACGGAGCCTTTTCCAAGCCGCCATGCATACCGTTACCGTTCAAGGCCACATCTCGCTGATCCAGGCGATCATCCTCGGCATCATCCAAGGAGTCACCGAACTTTTCCCGATCTCGAGTCTTGGCCACGCAGTGATACTCCCGAAGCTGTTCGGATGGAACGAGCTCGTCCATGCACAGACCCTTCGAGGCTCCTTTTTCCTCACTTTCCTCGTCGGTCTTCATGTCGCAACGGCACTTGGGATGTTCATCTATTTCTTCCGAGACTGGAAGCGCATCATCATCGCGTTGGTAATTTCCATCAAGGAGCGCCGTATCCAGGACAATGATGCTCGACTGGGCTGGCTTCTTGTCATTGCGACCATCCCGGCAGGGTTGATGGGAATCGTGTTCGACCACTTGTTGAGAAGCCTGTTCGCCAAACCGCTTGCGGCATCTGCGTTCCTTTTCGTGAACGGAATCATTCTTCTGATTGGCGAACAAGCTCGCCAGCGTTCGGAGCTACGCGCCGTGACTCAGAACGCGACCCGTCCGAGGGATCTCATGGCGAATGAGCCGCCGAGTCGTGCGCTTTCGACGATGACCTTCCGTGAAGCTGTCATCATCGGAGTCGCCCAGGTGTTTGCACTGTTTGCTGGTATCTCCCGCTCGGGGATCACTATGGTTGCGGGACTTCTACGTGGTCTCAGCCATGAAGACGCTGCGCGCTTCTCTTTCCTGCTCGCGACGCCGATCATCTTCGCTGCAGGAGTGTACAAGCTGCCAAGCCTCGCTGGCCCGACGGCCCATGGAATCATTCCGGCGATCCTTGTGGGATCGTTGTTCGCGCTGATCGCATCCTATCTTTCGGTCAGGTTCCTCACGAAGTACTTCCAAACACGAAACCTTTACC
>JBMFXL010000327.1:0-2442 GCA_049964275.1 Acidimicrobiales bacterium
GCGGCGGTAGAGGCGCATCGAAGTCACGCCAGTGTGCGTCAAGACATGCCGCGAACTCCGATTCCTGCCATCAGGTATGCGCCGACTGGCGGATCGGAAGTTGCGTGGACGGAGGAGTCATGATGTCGAGTTCTTCCACGGAGGAAATGCTCACGGTACCTCGAGAAGGTTGGGGCGTTCTCCATCTGTTTTGTCGCGCGTCGAGTGAGGTAGATACCGAGGCCGTTCGGGCAGCGGTCAAAGTAATGGAGGTCGACGACTATCAGGTCGTCCCCTTTGCGGTGCTTGGCCATAAGGCAGATCTTGGGTTCATGGCGCTTGGGCCTGATCTTTGGCGACTACGAGCGTTTCAAAGTGGCATCTCGACGGCGGGCCTCGAGATCGTGTACTCGTACTTCTCGATCACCGAGATCTCTGAGTATGCAGGTAATCTTCCGCCAGAGCGTCGACAGCCGAGGCTGTATCCGAAGCTGCCACCTGCAGGAAAGCCATCGATCTGCTTCTACCCCATGTCGAAGCTTCGAGGTGAGACGAACAATTGGTACAACTTGTCATACGAGGATCGAGAGCGTCTCATGTACGAACATGGTGCGAGTGGGCGTAGTTTTGCTGGACGAGTGATCCAGCTTGTCACAGGCTCCACCGGTATCGATGACTACGAATGGGGCGTCACACTCTTTGCGGAACGTCCAGATGACCTGAAGGATGTCGTCTACACCATGCGCTATGACGAAGCGTCTCGACTTTACGCCGAGTTCGGGCCTTTCTACACCGGACTCATTGCGTCTCTCGACGAGGTGCTCGACATCGCGGCTCGGTAGTTGGGGCAACGTCAGGTCCTATGCTTGATTCGTGACTTTTCTCCTTGAGCATGATGTTGACCAGCTCGAGCTAGGCCTCAGGGGGCGCTACATGGCCCTTCAGGAGGTTCTGGGTAGCTTTGATGCGGTGGTGGTCGGTCTCTCGGGTGGCGTCGACTCGACACTCCTGGCAGTGATGGCGAAGAAGGTGCTTGGGGGTACCCGCGTTCTGTGTGCGACGGCGATTTCAGCTTCGCTTGGGCTCGATGATCGTTCGTACTGTGGTGAGTTCGCGGAGCGATACGAACTCGCGTATCGGGAGGTCTACACCGAAGAGTTCGACGATGAGCGCTATCTCGTGAACGACTCAATGAGGTGTTACTACTGCAAGTCGTCATTGATGGACAAGCTGGTACCACTCGCAGAAGAGTTGGATGCGACCGTGGTCCTTGGGGTGAACATGGACGACCTCCGAGACATTCGGCCCGGGCAGAGGGCTGCTTCAGAGGCCGGTGCTCGTTTCCCGTTCGTCGACGCGAGGATTTCTAAGGATGATATCCGTGAACTCGCGAGATGGCTTGGCGTCGAGACATGGGATCGGCCTCAGGCCGCCTGCCTGTCGTCTCGCATCCCCTTTGGTACCCCGGTAACGCTCGGTAATGTCTCCGCAGTGGATAGAGCCGAGAGAAGTCTTCGTCGGCTCGGCTTTCGCCAAGTACGCGTCCGACATCATGGCGAGATTGCCCGAGTGGAAGTTGAGCTGTCGGAATTGCCGCGGGTATTCGAGCTCCGCGAGACGGTAGTCGACAAGGTCCGACAGGCCGGTTTTCAATTTGTCGCGATCGACCTCGAAGGTTTTCGATCAGGGTCGATGCATCGACGAGTAAGTATGCAGCCCGAAGGGAAGGAGTGAGTCCATGAGCACTCGAGTGCGACTGATCTATCCAGATGATCTCGTGAAGATGCCTGTTATCGCCCGATTGGCGAAGGATTACGACGTGTTCGCCAATATTCGGCGTGCGTCGGTCGAGGAGGGTACAGGTTGGATCGTGTGTGAGCTTGAAGGTCAGCAGGAGGACATTCGGCGATCACTGAACTGGCTGAGGGAGATCGGCGTTCAAGCCGAGATGCTTAGCGACGTGGTGGAGAGCTAGCCCTCTGGATTTGCCGGTGGTTTCTTGGATGGGTTGAGATTCGGTGCCTTCCATCCGACCTTGGAGATTCCGGTGCGAGCTTCGAAGAAAAGGCAATCGTCCGGACACGCGAAAGGAAGCTGCTGGTTTACATTTAGCTTGCAGCGCTCGACTCGATCACCTGCACCTACGGTCTGCAAGATGTAGTGCTTGCAGTCCTCTCGTACGGCCATAGCTTCACGCTAGTCGCGTAGATGGATCGAGCCGAGCGCGTGGTTATTACCGTGGAGGTATGGCACCAACTCGTCAGACGCTTCTTGAGTGGTCCGAGAAGATCGCTGCAGCGGCTCGTACGGGACTCGCGTTCAGCGACAATCTCTACGAGCGGGAGCGCTACGAAGAGATCCTCAAGGTTGCTGCGGAGATGCGACTCTCCTGTGACGCACATGGCGAGGACTTCGATGGGCGGAGTACCTCGCCCGATGGACTATTCGAGCTGTGGCGTTCGC
>JBMFXL010000328.1:0-2404 GCA_049964275.1 Acidimicrobiales bacterium
GACTATGTACGCAAACCCGATTCCGCAGGCCCCCCTATGCCTGTAGTGGAGGCAAAGGTAGTTGACGAACATGGGGTCGAGCGAGCCGTTGGGGAAACCGGCGAGCTATGGCTCAAGGGACCAACGGTGATACGTGGCTATTGGAATCGACCTGACGCCACTGCGAGCACGTTCACCGACGGGTGGCTCCACACTGGCGACCTTGCCTACCTTGACGACGAAGGCTTCATCTTCATCGTGGACCGCGCGAAGGACATGCTCATCAGAGGTGGCGAGAATGTCTACTCTGTCGAGATCGAGGCAGCCCTCTTCGAGCACCCCGACGTGCTTGATGCCTGTGTCGTAGGGATTCCCGACATGGTGCTCGGCGAGGAGGTTGCCGCCATCATTCAACTGCGACCTGGTTCTGATCTCGATGCCGCGTCTATACGACACCATGTCGCCGGTCGACTCGCAGCATTTAAGGTTCCGCGATACGTGCTGTTCCGAGACGAGCCACTTCCACGAAACGCAGCCGGAAAGCTGCTCAAACGCCAGATCAAGGATGCAGTGATCGAGCAGGAGATCGAGCAAACGGAGCCATGACAAACAGAGTTCCGTCGAGGTCGAACACAAAGAAGGGGGGCCATGGCGCCCCCTTCTCGTCTGAGTCAGACCGAAACGGTCGAACTACTTGTTGGGCTGTGGCGTAAGGCGAAGATACGGCTTGAGCTTCTTGAAACCCTTGGGGAACTTCTCGGCAGCCTCTTCGTCGGAGAGTGCAGGAGCGACGATCACATCGCCACCATCGGTCCAGTTCACCGGGGTGGAAACCATGTACTTGTCGGTGAGTTGCAGCGAATCGAGCACTCGGAGAATCTCGGCGAAATTGCGGCCGGTCGACGCGGGATAGGTGAGCTCCAAACGAAGCTTTTTCTTCGGGTCGATGATAAAGACTGATCGAACCGTCATCGTGCTCGATGCGTTGGGATGAATCATCCCAAATGCCTCAGCCACCTTATGCTCAGGATCACCGATCATGGGAAAGTTGACGGCGGTACCCTGAGTCTCCTCAATGTCGGACTCCCACTTGATATGTGACTCCACAGGGTCGACGGAAAGTCCGATGACCTTGGTGTTGCGCTTGTCAAACTCTGGCTTCAGACGAGCGACCTCGCCGAGTTCAGTGGTGCACACGGGCGTGAAGTCCGCAGGGTGAGAGAAGAGAATTCCCCATGAGTCACCAAGATACTCATAAAACTTGATATCGCCTTGCGTCGTAGGTGCTTCGAAGTTAGGAACCTCGTCGCCGAGATGAAGTGCCACGTCAACCTCCTGGATGTGTACGTGTAGACCGTTGTATCGTGCTCTACTCTAAAGCCAACGCATCGACGAGTGCATCATTCCCGACAAAGGAAGTCAGATTTCACCAGTCCCCGACTGAGCTTCGCCCGGGTAAACCAGCACGCGCGAGTGATCGCGCATAGTTCCTACACCAAAAGAGGCCAGCGAGCCCCGCCAACTCCAGGCACAGGGATCCGATGCCCACGAAAGGACTCACACCATGGGTCCAAGCGGCGATCATCGCAACTATGGGCCAGGGAACCAAGATGGCGAACTGAACCAGCGCATGTGAACTCGTCGCGCCACGAAGCCGAGCACACTCGGCTTCAATGAGACGATCCGCGAGCGCGCGCTCGAGGCGTGCCGCACAACTCCCACCCTCCGTCGCGCAGGAAGCGTTCCCACAGTGCTCGGATGGCTCACACGCGGTCGTCGTCGCAGGGAATGCTTCCTCCAACTGGCGTTTGTCACTCTGGCGCTGGCGCGCAATGAGGACTACTCCGCAGAGGAGCACGATAGCAAGCGCCACAACAACGGTGAAGGATGGCGTGCCAAGAAAGCCGACCACGAGCACCACAAGCCCGGCGATGTACAGAATGGACGAGGCAAAAAGTCCAGTTCGCAAGGCGCGCAGCGCCGGGAAGAACCGTGAAGGTGCGCCGAGATGCGCTGTCACCTCACTCACTCGCCTCTTCCCTTCTTGTTCTTACTCCCTCCATGTTATTGCACTGATGACGCAGCTCCCCAATCGAGGCAGGATCCTTCAGTTCCAACCGACGATGGTCGATAGTCAGATACGAGTCGTCAACGGAGACCGCCACGATGGTACAGACCTTTACCACTACCTTCTCACCGCGGGTACATAATGGAGCTGTGGCAACCGCATCCTCAGTTCCACCAGAGCTCCTCGAAGCGCTTTGTAATCATCACAGCGACGAAGCGGCGATCCTTGACTACGGAAACGGCGAGTACCAAGTCGCAGCGGTGTTTTGGCACAAGGATCCGAAAAGCGGTGCCATGGTCTACGAGGACCTCCACCATCACCGTGTCAGGCCGGTCCTGTTCCGTCGTGATCTTGTCG
>JBMFXL010000329.1:0-2396 GCA_049964275.1 Acidimicrobiales bacterium
ACGCACGTCGATGCCATCCAGCTCCACGCTCCCCGCACTCACGTCGTAGAGTCGGGGCAACAGGTAGCCAAGAGTCGTCTTCCCTGCCCCGCTCGGCCCCACGAGGGCAACGAGTTGGCCCGGCTCAGCGTGGAGTGACACACCGTCTATGGCGACCTTCGAACCTTCCTGCTCTTCGGAGACTTGTAAGGGACCCGCTCCATCGTCCGAGGCTTGGTATCGGAACACCACGTCTCGGTAGTCCACCTCGCCACGAATCGACGCCTTGTCGAGGTGTCGGGCGTCGTCTCGATCAACGATTTCGGGCACCTTATCTAAGTATTCGAAGACTCGATCAAAAAGCGCGAGAGAGGAGCGTAGCTCCACAGACACCTGCAGGAGTTGGCCGATCGGGAAGTACAACCTCGTCTGCAAGGTGGTGAACGCGACGATCGTTCCTGGTGAGATCGAGTGATTGCCATGGGAGAGGAGTACGCCAGCGATCAGATAGATGGCTGCCGGCGTAATAGAGAGGAATACCTGTACCGTCGCAAAGAACGACTGCCCAATCATCTGCTGTCTGACCTCGAGCCCGGCAAGTCGCTGATTGACCTTTCGATATCTTGCGAGCTCCAAAACCTGGCGCCCAAAGACCTTGGACAACACGATGCCCGATACCGATAGCGTCTCCTCGGTGATCGCACTCATCTCCGCAAGCGCCTCTTGAGTCGAGGTCATGACCTTACGCCGGCGCTCCCCCACTACGCGAGTCAGATAAAAAAAGATCGGCACTGTAATGACGGACACGATGGTAAGGGGCACGCTGATCACGATCATCGCGACGAGACTCGAGATGAAGGTGACCACGGATGCAATGACCGACGACGCGGTAGTGGTCAGCACCGTTTGCACACCGCCGACATCGTTCGCGAGTCGTGACTGGATCTCCCCGGTCTTCGTTGCAGTGAAGAACCGGAGCGACAGGCGTTGCAGGTGGGCAAAGAGCCGGTTCCTCAGGTCACGCATCACATTCTGGCCCACCAAGTTGGTGAAGTAGACCTGCGCGATTCCAATTGCACCAGTCAGCACCGGCACCGCGACCATGAATCCAATCAACACGTACAGTCGTCCGAGTTGGGGGCCACCCTTCGGGAATAACGCAGTATCGAAGACGACTTTGATCAAGATTGGATTGACGACACCAAGCCCCGAGGTCAACGTGATCAGGGCAACGACGATCACAATTTGAGTTCGGTAGGGGCGAAAGAGTTCGGCGATTCGCCGCAGTGTCGCACGGTTGAGACCCTTTCCAGGCGGTTCCTCCCTAAAACCACCTCCGCCGCCGGCACCATGCATCATCATGCAATCGCTAACGCCCACGCAACGAATACAATTCCTCCGAGACCACCCCGCTCCCGGGAGTGGTAGGAACTCGCCAGGAGGCAACGTGCTCGCATCGGCACTTGATGGAATACGACTCTCGCTTCACGTGCTTGCCGCGTGCATCTGGGTGGGAGGACAGCTCACCCTCGGCGGACTCGTGCCCTCACTACGTCGAGTCAGTGGAGACGCCACCAAGGCCGCCGCCGACGCATTCGGAAAGCTTGCGTGGCCTGCCTATGCGGTATTGATCCTGACCGGCCTTTGGAACTACTCGACCTTCGACATGGCGAAGGTGAGCACCGCTTGGAAGATCGTGGTCGGCATCAAGATCGCCGTCGCCCTATTCTCTGGTCTTGCCGCCTATCTACATCAGAGGGCGAAGTCACGCGCGCAAATTGCTGCCTGGGGTGGTATCTCGGGGCTATCTGCGGTGGCGTCGTTGGTGCTCGGCGTGTTTCTCGCTGGTTGAGAGGGCAGCTGACTCGACATCCCGCTACATTAGTACATTCGAAACACACTTCCGAGGGCCAAAGTCGTCCCTCCAGGCACTGATCAGCTGATCCGAGCACGAGGATACGACTATGCGGATATCGCCACATCAATCGAACGGACTCTACGATCCTTCATTCGAACATGATGCGTGCGGCGTGGCCTTTATCGCGGACATCGAAGGTCGACCGTCCCACGATATCATCCAGGACGGTCTCACTGCTCTCCTCAATATGGAGCATCGTGGAGCCTCTGGTAGTGAGCCTGATTCCGGAGACGGTGCCGGCATCCTGATTCAGAATCCAGATTCCTTCTGGCGTCAGATCGTCTCGTTTCCCCTTCCTCCCGTGGGTCACTACCTGACTGGAATCGCGTTCCTTGACTCGGAGTCAGCGGGTCCTGCTCGCCAAGCTCAACTGCGTGCAATTGATGAAATCGCCGCGGAGGAGGACTTGTACGTGATCGGCACTCGCGAAATACCGGTGGACTCCGGCCTTCTTGGCGCTACCTCACGGGCTACCGAGCCCTACATGCTGCAATACTTC
>JBMFXL010000330.1:0-2389 GCA_049964275.1 Acidimicrobiales bacterium
CGTCTCAGGACTTCAGGTCGGCCTCGAAGGACTTGCCGACAGGTTCCTCGACGAGGTCCATGCCGTGGGCATTACCACCTCGCGCCTTCAGTTGGAGCTGACTGAGACCGCGCTTGCCGCAGATCCCGACCAGGCGGGTCGTACCCTCTCGGCACTCTCGGAAGCGGGCTTCAGGCTCGCGCTTGATGATTTCGGGACCGGGTACTCGTCGCTTACGATGCTGAGGAGATATCCCTTTGAGGTCCTAAAGATCGATCGATCTTTCGTTGGGGGGCTCGGTCGCTCAGCGCAGGACGAATCGATTACTGCGGCGACGATCTCTCTTGCGCACTCATTGGGACTCCGAACCGTCGCGGAGGGCGTGGAGACAGATTCCCAGGTGCGCTTTCTTCGTCAAACGTCCTGTGACGAGCTTCAAGGGTATCTCTTCTCCAAGCCGCTCTGGTTTGAGCAGCTCGTGGCCTTCGTCACGTGCGTTCCCGGGGAATCGAGACGCTTCGGCTGGAACGAGTCCAGTTCGGGTGGTGTACTCCGCCCGGTAGGTCGAATGCCCTAACATGGAGACATGTCGGAGCAGACCATACTCGAGTCGGAGATCGATCTCTCCGACGTAGAAGATCGCGATCGGATGGCACACATCGTGCTTCCCGCCTCAGCGGTGACCGAAGCGATCGTCACCGGAAAGCCCTGCACCGCGTTGTGCGGAAAGACCTGGGTGCCCTCTCGAGATCCGAAGAAGTACCCGCTCTGTGGGACCTGCAAGGAACTTGCCGAGTCCATGGGCTGGAAGATTCCCTCGATCTAATCTTTCGCGGTCGATGCGATGACGTGAACATCGATCCCTGAGTTACCTGCGCCTCTGATGAGGCGCTGAAGGATGGAACCGCGCCAGATTCCGGTGACCCGCCCTTCGCTCGTTGCACCCACCACGATCTGGGTAACGTGGCGTTCGATCGCGAAACGGAGCAGTGTGTCCGCCACATTGTCCCCATGGAGGGTAATCCATTCACCTGCGAGATCATGGGCTCGCTCCTCCAAGAGCCGAAGCTGGCCGTCGGGGAGTTTTCGCTGGCCATCTTCGGGAGACACGTGCACGACATAGAGCGACCCCTTGGTGCGACTGGCGATACGTGCTGCGCGATGCATGATATGGTCGGTACGCGTGGCACCCGTGACAGCGACCATGATTCGCTCTCGTGTCTCCCATGTTCCAGCCGCGCCGACCTTGGAGAGATGACTGAGCATGTTCTCTTCGGTCTCGTCCGCAACGAAACGAAGCGCCAATTCGCGGAGTGCAGTGAGGTTCTCTTGGCGGAAAAACCCTTGGAGCGCGGCGTGGACCTTGGCAGCTTCGTAGACGTTGCCGTGAGCGATCCTGCGTCGGAGCTGTTCTGGGGACGAATCAACGAGTTCTATCTGATCTGCGGATCGCACTACCCAGTCAGGGACTCGCTCGACGACCCGAACACCCGTCATCTTTTCCACTGCGTCGGAGATGGATTCGATGTGTTGCACGTTCAGGGTGGAGATGACTTTGATGCCGTGACGGCGGAGCTCGAGTAGATCTTCCCAACGCTTCGCGTGAGCACTGCTCCCGGGCACATTGGTGTGTGCGAGTTCGTCGACGAGCACGAGTTCGGGTTCGCGTTCCAAGATCGCAGCGACATCCATCTCGACGAAGGATGCGCCCCGATACTCCACCTGCATGGGTGGAACTATCTCGAGTCCCTGGGACTTCTCCTCGGTGTAGGGTCGGTGGTGAGTCTCGACGAGGCCGATCACCACATCAGTTCCTCGGCGCGCTCTTCGGTGGGCCTCGTCGAGCATGGCGACGGTTTTGCCCACTCCTGCGGCTGCTCCGAGGTAGATGCGAAACCCGCCGGTTGCTTCGACGGACTCTAGCTCAGTGGGTTGATCCATCTCCTCCCCATTCTGTGAACGCTAGAGTCTGTGCAACTCGCGCTCGTCACGGCGTTCACCTGGCGTTCTACACTACTGTTGTGGATCGAAGACCGAGCAAGGAGTTCCTTCGAGCCCTCCTCATTTTTGGCCTCACGCTCCTGGTTCTCTCGTTGGTGCTCTTTTTCATTCGCAGCCATCTAAGCGTGGCAACCTCCGCACTCGTACTAGTCATTCCGGTGGTAGTCGGGGTGGTCGCGGGAGGATTCTCCGTCGGTGTGGTGGGCGTCCTCGTGGGATTCGTGGTGTATGACTACTTCTTCATTCCGCCGTTTTACACGCTCAACGTGGGTGCAGCATCGAACTGGGTAGCCTTGGTCGTCTACGTCGTGGTGGTCGGAATCCTTGCTCGCGTCGTCGCTTCGTTGCGCTCAGCCCGCGCACAGGCCATTCGTCGTTCCGAGGATCTCGAGCGCCTCGCGGTCATCAC
>JBMFXL010000331.1:0-2358 GCA_049964275.1 Acidimicrobiales bacterium
CACTCATCGTCCAAATCATTTGCGTGCTCTTACGAGAATCGGAAGTTTCAACAAAAAGCTTGAGACGAACTACTGTGCACTCGCGTCGTGTCGAAGACGAAATGCGAAGAGATGCAATGCTCGTTCTGGGAGTCGAAAGTCCCGCTCCTCGCAGCGAACGAAACCGAGCCCGAGATAAAGTCCGTGCGCACGGGTGAACTCCGCGTTCGAATAGAGGAAAAGTGCCTCCCTGCCATCGCGCTCCGACCGAGCAATACACTCCACAGTCAGCGCCCTACCCACTCCCCTACCCTCGTACTCGGGGAGTACACCGAGCATGCGAATGCTCGATTCCCCTGGCAATAGACCCTCTCCGTAGGGAGAACTGGCATCCGAGACGTACGTGGCACAACCGACGATCAAACCTTCAACTGTGCCTACGAGCATGGTTGCTGAGGCGGCTCGCTCTTCTACGGCTGCGATGTGTACTTGATATCCCGGATCGAAATGCTCTCCCAACACGCCTTCATATGCACGGAGCACCGCACTACGAGCGAGTTCGAACTCCTCTGGCTCAGGTCGTATCTCTCGGACGCATACGGACGCTTCGATGGCGCATCACCTCCTGACGAGAGCTACGGTAACCCAATCTACGCTCGGTGTGTGCCCGAACTCTCCATCGAGGAACGCCAACGCGAGGTGCGAGCCGCGATCCTTGGCTGGTCGGCGTCCAACCCTCGCGACCTCCCTTGGCGAAGGTCTCGCCGTCGGGAGCCTTGGGAGGTTTTGGTCTCGGAGTTCATGCTCATCCAGACTCAGGCAAGCAGGGTGGCTCTGACCTTCCCGCGGTTCATCAACCGATTCGCCACCCCCCATCAACTTGCCCAATCCACGATCGAGGAGGTCCTCGCCGAGTGGATGGGGCTCGGCTACTACCGACGTGCACGCGCGCTGCGAGACTGTGCTATCGAACTCGTCGAGCACTTCGATGGCAAGGTTCCGAGCCGCTATGAAGAACTCATCTCACTACCAGGCATCGGTCCCTATATCGCAAATGCAGTCCGCGCACTTGCATTCGACTACAAGGTAGGCGCGGTGGACACCAATGTCCGAAGGATCCTCTCCCGCACCCTCGGACTCCCCTCCACCACGAAGGCATCGACCCTTCAATCCATCGCGGATGATCTAGCGATGGGTACGAGTCCAGGTGAGTGGACCGAGGCACTCTTTGATTTCGGCGCATCGGTGTGCAGGAACCAATCTCCCAACTGCAGGGACTGCCCGCTGGGGAATGGGCTCTGCACCTCGGCCCACTCCTCCTCCGTAAGAATCAACAACACGCCTCGGTTGCGAACACAGTCCCGATTCGTCGGTTCTCGCCGACAGCTACGCGGGCTCATCCTTCGACACCTCACTGACACCTCGAGCGATCCCGTTGACCGACTCATGGACGAGGCATCCGCATTCGGCTTCGACCATGCCCACGTGTCCGAGGTTGCGAGTCAACTCCTTCGCGAAGGGCTCATCTGCGCCTTACCCGATCGACTGAGCAAGGGATCAGTTGATCGGAGTTGACGGCTCACCCGGAACCGTAAAGAGCGGCCTCCACGGGGAACCAGTTGGATTGGCCGCCTCATTCCCAGGGGAGGAACCAACTGAGTAGTACTTCGCCTGATAGGGCAAACCGTTGTAATCGACGATTTCCCCCTGGTTATAGGTGGCAGTGGGACTCCACGAGGGATACTGCCCAGGGGCCAAGGTGGTCGTCATCGGAGCATGATCGGTCGGTAGTACTGGCCCAAGGAGTAGCCACGGCGATTGCCATTGATACTGTACGTTCGTGGAGGGCGCAACACCTTGGGTGTAGTACCGTGCCTCGTACACGTTGCCATTCCACACCACCTTGTAGTTCTGAGGATAGGGAATGTTGGGCTGCCAGAGCGGGTAAGGGAAGTTCTTGGGATTGGTCGAACCACGCACTGCGAGGACGACAGGACGCTGCGGACCAGACGAGACGAAGAGTCGACCCGTCAGGGCCGCGAAGGTCTTCGAGAACTGAAGCGACCCCTGCGCGACACCGGAGCAGGTATTCGAAAGCACTGCAAACTGACCGAACACCGAACCACAGGCAGAATCTCGGTTCAAAGACCAAAAAGAAACCCTGCGAAGTCGCACCGAAGCGGAGAACTGCTCCACCGCCTGGGCGTCCGACGTAGTTACCACCTCGCCGGCAGAGTCGTTCTGCCCAATCATGAAGGTGGTACCCATGTGGTTCCAGACCTGACGGGAATTCTCTTTGACACCAAACTGTCGAAAGGCGGTCTGCAGCTGTGCATGTGCACCCTGAAGCGCGTCCTCTATCGCCACACTCATCGACGG
>JBMFXL010000332.1:0-2337 GCA_049964275.1 Acidimicrobiales bacterium
CGCACCCGAGCGCGACGTGGCCTACGCAGTCGCGACGATCTTCACGTTCAACGTTGCTGCCGTGCTGACCTTTCCGACCCTCGGTCATCTCCTTGGTATGAGTTCTCACGGCTTTGGTCTCTTCGCGGGCACGGCCGTCAATGATCTCTCCTCCGTTGTCGCTGCGGCGAACATCTTCGCCGGTGCTTCTGTTGGCTATGCGGTGATCGTGAAACTCACGAGGACACTGATGATCGTGCCGATCACGGTCGCCTCTGCAATTTCACGCCATCGTTCGAGTCGAGATGATGCTGATGCGCCACTGCACGTCTGGAGCATTGTGCGTCGAGGACTTCCACCCTTTCTTCTCTTCTTTATCGTTGCGGTAGTGCTGAACTCGATAGTGCCGCTGCCCTCGGTTCTCCATTCTCATATCGGCGTCATCTCGAGCTTCATGATCACGGTGGCGCTCGCGGCCATTGGGCTCTCAACTGACGTGGCGGGGATTCGACGAGCAGGAGTCCGACCATTGTTGCTCGGCGCGATATTGTGGGTCACGGTCGCGAGCGTGAGCCTTGGCCTCCAGCAGCTGGTGGGTGTGCACTAGCGACTTGTACGATCGAAGTGATGGATGGTGTTACCACTTTCGCGATGCCGTTTGACCCTGAACTCCACTCCAGCGACGCGAGATGAGTTGATAGCCGTGACGATGACCTGAGGTGCTCGTAGGCCCGATGTCGGAGAAAAGTCCTCCCGTGGACGGGGTGGATCGCTCCTACCTTGTCACGAGGTCACAAGCGCGGTGATTGGCGATTCGCCTCTCCATACTGGACACTGGTGAGGAAATCCCTGCTGCGCTGAGCGCGTCTTCGTCAAGATAGCACGTTTCACCATTCGGCGCACCGCTGTCTGTCACTACCTCGACCTATCCTCACGATGTCGAATATTGGGGGGCCATGAAGAACTCGCGTGCGCACGATCCGGTGAACAGTTCATCGAGGACGTCGATGTTCTCCAACACGTGTATTCGTACACCACCACCCGAGATGAACGGGCTGGAAGCGGAGTCTCAAGATGGGGAAGTGATCACCTTAGAGCGCTTCGATGGGTTCTTTCAAAGGTTGGAGGCGAACGATCGACGACCGATGGTGGTGCTCTCAATTGCAGAGGGCCAAACGGTCCCCATCTTCGACCTTGACCGGCTCAAGGCTCAGCTTGGAAGTGCGGTCGAGTTTGCGGTGATTGATTTTTCGGCCGCCTATCAACTCACGAACAGGTTGAAGTCCAAAACAGCCTCGGTATTTTCCGGATGGTTGCGAATTTATCCCCCTGGAACCTCCTGGTTGGAAGACGCATCGCTTGCGCCTCGCTTCCCTCCGCCGGGAATCACCTCGACCAAGGTGTATGACCGTGTCGTGGAACGGGCGTTATCACTTGCGTATCGGTACGCGAAGAATCTCGCCGCTACGATTCAACCAATTGATCAAGGCCTTCGTACTGAGGTGGAGATCGAATCGGTGGTTGGGGCGACGAGGGCCATCGTTCATACCCTTGAAGGTCGCCGTGCCGGGTTGCTCGATACGACCAAGTTGTTCCCGGGTGTCTCGGCCGAGCGCCTTGTGCGTACCGGACAACGCCTGACTGGGAACTTTCGAGCCGGCAGCGTGCTGGGCGAATTTACACCTGATCCCACTCCGTCGAACGCACTTCGCGATCGAATTCTGGGCGAGATCGGAGATGGCTGTGCGACCCTTGCGTACTGCGAATACGTGACTGAAGAACGTGCGCAACTCGCAGTGGTGCCGGGAGTAACCTTCGAACTCGAAGGGGAACGAGGACACGATCTTCGTGCGATGCTCTCCGTTGGTGACACAGTGAGTGTCGAGATCGTTGAGGTCGATGGGACCTGCTACGTGTCGTTGCTCGACGAAGAAACGGCCGAGTTGTCGAGCTTCTCAATCCTCCCGGGAGGACCCCCTTGGTTGGCACAACAGCGCACACCGGTCGAGCCTCAGGGGTCGCTGCTACATGTATCGGCTGGAGCAAGTGCGATCGGAGTCGCGGAGGCCGAAGAACTGTTCGTTGAGATAGTCAGGCTCGAGGACCTTGTCAGATCCTTGGAGGACACCCTACGCGAGGAGCGCCGACGAACAAAAATGCAGGCCTTACGGTCGCTTCCCCAGGTCTTTGCGGATCCCGAACGGCAGTTTCGGTTTGAAGTGGAGCTGACGTGGCTCGCTTCGATTGATGAACCACGGCGTGAATCAGACCTTGCCTTGGCTCAATATCGTCTTGGCCGACATTTTTTGCATTCAGTGGACGCGCACATCCAATCGGGTGGCCTCTCTCGCGCGCAGG
>JBMFXL010000333.1:0-2334 GCA_049964275.1 Acidimicrobiales bacterium
CCACCTCTGCGCGGCGATCGAGTCGATATTTGCCCAGAGCTATGCCAATTGGGAGCTGTGCATAGCAGATGACGCATCACAAGACACCGAACTCTATGGCATCCTCGAGAGGTACCGAGATGCCGACCCTCGAGTGAAGTTCCAATTGAATTCGTCACAAGTCGGCATCGCGGCCAATTCGGCGCGCGCCATAAGCTTCGCAACGGGCGACTATCTCGTATTCGTCGACGCCGACGACGAGCTGCAATCGTCTGCACTTGAGGCGATAGCGGAGGAGATCACTCGGGACACAGCACCAGTAATGGTCTACTCCGACGAGGATAAGATCAACCAGCAGAGTCGAAGAGAGCGCCCGTATTTCAAGCCCTCGATCTCCCCGGAACTTCTTCTAGGAAAAAATCACGTCACACACCTTACGGCATATCATGCCGGTCACTTTCGCAAACTCGGTGGCCTCGACAGCAAGTTCGACGGTGCACAGGACTGGGAGATGGTACTTCGAACTATTCGATCCGTCGAATACCCACTTGAACAAATCCGACACGTTCCACAGGTCCTATATCATTGGCGGATCTCTGATAGTTCAACGGCACAAGACGTCAACGCCAAACCCTATGCAATTGCTGCGGGCATGAGAGCAGCACGCGAACACCTTGAATCGATCCAGGTACGCGCAGAAGTCTCCGTCGACAAGACCACATTGCGCAACATCATTCGATTCCCTCCTCTTGAATCTGAAACCATCAGCATTCTTGTCCCTTCGGCCTGCCAAAATGACCTCATCCTGAAGTGCATCAACTCGATCTTGCCGGGACTCAAGCCTCGAGTATTCGAAATTGTTGTTGGCATCGATCATCCCTCCCCGGACGACTCGATCACCGAGCAGCTTCGCGACCTCTCTGAGCATCTCCCCATATCTGTCGTTCACTCGGAGCGAAGGAAGGATCAGCCCTTCAACTACTCCACGACCATGAACCGCCTCGCAGAGAGAGCCAATCACGAGTTTCTCATCCTTCTCAACGATGACGTACACGCCAAGTCAGACGACTGGATCGATCAGTTGATCGGCCCCCTCCGAATTCCCAATGTTGCCGTATCTGGAGCGAAACTTCTCTATCCAGATCGCACTACTCAACACAACGGGGTCCTGCTCGGCGTCACAGGTTGGGCAGCTCACGAATATGTTGGGCTACCTACAGATGCCCGTGGGTACTTCGACGACGCTCTGTTACTGCGGAACGTCTCTGCTGTGACAGCAGCATGTCTCGCAACTAGCAGGAATCTCTTTCAAGCACTTAATGGATTTGACGCGGTGAACTTCCCCGTAGCGTTCAATGACACTGACTTTTGCCTGAGAGTCCAGGAGAACGGCCTACGCGTCGTGGTCAATCCTCAGTGTCAACTTATTCACAATGAATCCTCTACGCGCGATCCAGACGACTCGCCCGCTCGCGTGCAGGGCTTTCTAGGAGAAGCCAAGGCACTTCGCGACCGATGGGCGAACACTCTTGATGCGGACCCTTACTACAGTCCCAACCTGTCGCTGGAGCAACACCATCTCTACGAGGAACTACCGATGTTTGAGCACTCCCTTGTAAGACCTACGCACCCTTTCCACAACTTCGGTACGTCTCGCTAGGGCTCATTACCTTACGATCATCAGTCGCGGAATCTGGCTCGCCTCCTCAACCATGTCTATCGCACCGAGCCTTTCACAGGCAGCATGCCCTCATCGAGGTAAGCATCAACTGCCCGCGCCTAGTCCTCCAGATGAGAACAAGGTCCACCGGGAGTATCTACTCGCTCCCCGCACAAGCACACCCAACCGATTTGACGAGCTGGACTCCCAACAACTAGCGCAAATGCATCGACGCTTCGTGTGACCACCGCGCCTGCGCCGACCATACAGTAGTCACCGAGTTCGATACCGCACACCACGGTAGCATTTGCACCTATTGAAACACCTTTGCCGACCAACGTCGGTGAGACCTTCCAGGAACCAAATGCTCTGGGTACCTTGTCATTCGTAAACGTTACGCTAGGCCCTACAAAGACATCGTCTTCGATCTTGACGCCATGATAGATAGAAACAAAGTTTTGCACCTTGCATCTCGCACCAATCGAGACGTCCATGTCGACGTAGCACGACTTACCAATTTGAGTACCAGAGCCGATCTTGGCATCCTGACGAATGTGGGCGAAGTGCCACACTTTGACGCCATCTCCAAGAATCGCTCCATCTTCCACCACCGCCGATGGATGGACAAACCCGCTCACCTAGGCTCCTCTCCAATATCGAGTAGCATCGCAAATAGCAGCATCTGAAGGCCAGCC
>JBMFXL010000334.1:0-2327 GCA_049964275.1 Acidimicrobiales bacterium
GATTCGTCCAGCGTGAAGACGGAGCGCTCGTGAGCTCGCCGACACCACGAAGGGATCATGGGATGCCACTACGACGGCACTGCCTGAGGCGGACTTGGCACAAAGGAGGTCGATGATCCGGTCACGATTCTCATGATCGAGCTCAGAGGTCGGTTCATCTGCAATGATGACGGCGGGCTCCCCGGCGATCGCGCGCGCGACCGCCACTCGTTGCTTTTGGCCACCCGAAAGCTCGCCAACGAGCCGGTGTCGAGCGGCACCGAGACCAACGAGTTGAAGCGCGCTCGTGACTGCCTCCTCGATCTCCTGACGCGGCACATGACGAGCCTGGAGCGGAAGCGCGACATTTTCTTCCGCGCTCAGATAGGTCATCAGTCGATAGGTTTGGAGCACGACACCGATGGAAGCACGCATCATCGATGACCACTCGTCCACCGCCAGTCCGTTCAAGTACACGACGCCGGAATCGGCGGGAAGTAGTCCAGCCAAGACAAGCAGTAGTGAGGTCTTCCCTGATCCAGACGGTCCCGCGAGCGCAACGAACTCCCCCGTCGACACCTCGAGCGAGACCCCCTCGAGTATGGTACGACCGCCCCGGGAGTAGTGGAGGTCCCGGGCCGCGAGTTCAGCCACGGGCAATCTCCTCGCCTTCATACTCTGAGGTGGGGCGAAGTACGATCTGACCTCGCCCACTTTCAAGATCAATCCGAGTGCCTCGAGTGATCGGAAAGGCATCTGATTCCTCAGGTAGCCGTACCGATCGATCCGCCCCCACGACAAGATGACTCCGACCCGCTCGACTCTCGAACGCCACACGACCGTCACGGATAACCACGGTTCGAGGAAGCCGACGTGCCAGTTCGTCGTCGTGGGTCACGAGTACGATCGTCGTACCGAAGTCCTGATTGATACGGTGGATCTGCTCGATCACCATCTCGCGCTCATCCCCTTCGAGCTGGGAGGTCGGCTCGTCCACGAGGAGCACCTGGGGTAGTCCTCCAAGGGCACACGCCAGCGCCACTCGTTGTTGTTCGCCGCCCGACATGGTCGCCACTCGTTGATCCGCCAACGCACTGAGTCCCAAGGTGCCAAGGAGGACCTCGGGCTCAGGGAACGTTTCGGATCCCTCCCGAGCACTACGCCGCACCCAAGCGATGTTCTCCTTGGGAGTGGCATACGACAACAAGTTCGCCGTCGGCTCCTGCAGGACGATAGCGACAACACGAGCACGCATGGCAGCGACCTCCCTCGGCCGTAGCTCAGACACGTGGTAACTGCCTATAGTCACGGAGCCTGCCGAGGGCTGAAGCAGCCCGCCTAGTAGGTTGAGCAGGGTCGACTTACCCGTGCCCGATGCACCCATGAGCGCCACGATGCTGCCAGCCTCGACATCGAGATCGACGCCTCGTAGTGCAACAAGAGGGCCCTCGGGGGTCATGTAAATATGGGTAACGTCATGACACTGGATCGGCAGTCCGCCTCGCAGTTCGCTCACTGTGGGGACACCCGCAATAGATCAGGGGTCGCTCGAGCAAGAGTAAGTCGAGCACCAATCAACGAGACAAGACTAAGAAGGACCAGCTCTACCCCTACAAGTCCGCCAAGCCATCCAAACGACACCACGAACTGGAGCGTCGGCCCGGGTGGGATAGAGGTGAACTCCGGAATCGACGGGAGCGCCGCACCGGCGGCCACCATTGCCGCGATCGCCCCCACGGCGGTACCCAAGACGACAATGGTGAGCTGTTCGACGAAGAACGACATCGCAATAGTCCTGCGAGGTACGCCGACAGAGAGGAGGTCCGTTCCTTCGATGCTTCGGGTCCTCGAACGGCTGACGATCGCAAACGCAGTCATTCCCCCGACGAGGATCAAGCCGAGCGCCGCACAGACCACGAAGAAGTCGTCGGCGAGCGCAAGTGCCGTCCCTCCAAAAACACGCGCCGCACCGACACTCGATTGATCCTGGAGCACACCGACATCTAATTTCTTGAGCGCTTGAATGAGTCCTTGGTCCTTGGTCTGGTCGGTCCAGATCTGGTCGGTAGCCCCAAGGGGCGGAGCCGTTTGCACCAGGAGTGCCGGCCCAAGCCCTACAAGGGTGGCATCGGCACCTAGTTGAGGTATCGCACGAACCTCTCCGACCATGCGTCCCGCCGGAGAATTCCCGTCGAGTCCAGGGAGAGTTAGGGCAGTCGCCCCTCCCCCTAGACCTACCGCTCCCGCAAGGTCGCTTGTCAGCACCGTGGGGAGGGTGATGGCCGAATACGACGTTCCAAGCGTCCCCGAGATACCCGTACCAGAGTTGCGAAAGACAAAGCGCTCGC
>JBMFXL010000335.1:0-2317 GCA_049964275.1 Acidimicrobiales bacterium
CGAGCGAGAGGCGGCGACTGCGAAGTATCTTGCATCTGAAGCAGCCAACAAGGCTGCCTACATCGCGACCCAGCTCGAGGGCGGCTATGGATTCATTGAGGAGACTCCTGCGACTCGGCACTACCAAGATGCACGCATCCTCACGATCGGTGAAGGTACCTCTGAGGTCCAAAAGCTGCTGATCGCACGGGGTCTCGGACTCGGAGTGTGACGGTGGTGCGACCACTTGAGGGAATCCGGATCGTCTCGCTTGCGATGCAGTATCCCGGTCCCTTTGCGACCTCGTTACTTGGTGACCTTGGAGCGGACGTTGTGGTGGTCGAAGCTCCTGGTGGCGGGGATCCGGCCCGGATCGCTCCTTCATTCTTCGACTCGGTGAACCGGGGGAAGCGCTCAGTGGTCGTTGACCTGAAGTCTGCCAAGGGCAGGGATGTGGTTCTCTCACTCTTGGAAGATGCCGACGTGCTGCTCGATGGATATCGCCCGGGAACCCTTGACCGGCTCGGCCTCGGTGAAGAGGTGCTGACGCGAACGAACGCGGAGCTCGCGATCGTCAGGATCTCGGGCTATGGGCAAGAGGGGGCGTATCGGCTCCGCTCAGGACACGACTTGACCTACCAGGCGGAGTCGGGGCTTTCGTCCATGCTCGGTGGTCCGGATGGTCCACCGCTCGCCATCCCGTTCGCCGTTGGTGATCTGGTGGCTTCTCTCTTTGGGGTGCAGGCCGTACTAGTCGGACTTCTTTCGCGTCAGCGTGGACTTGCCCACCGAGAGTTTGATGTCGCGATCTTCGACTGCCTCGTCTCCGCGCTGACGACCCATATAGGACCCTCACTTCGCGGGGAGTCCCCCTATGGCTTTCCCACGGAGCCCGCCTATGGGCTGTTTAGGACCAAGGATGGGAGGTATGTGGCGCTTGGGATTGCTCACGAGGACCACTTCTGGAAGGCATTGTGTCACGCGCTCGATCTTGTGGTAATGGCAACGTACTCCTCAACTCGACGGCGCGAGGATGCCGAAGGCGTGCGCAACGCACTCGCTGCCACGATTGGCTCGATGAACCTCGAAGAGGTCGATGCGCGGCTCGGTGCGGTCGACGTACCCTATGGTGTCGTGCGTGACATTGGCGCGATGGCAGAGCATCCTCTCGTCGTCGCTCGAAGGCTGATCTCTCACGGCGAGGGGCAGGCCCCCGCGATTCGCCAGCCACTTGTGATTGATGGAGAGATCCTCGAGCCTGATGGATCTCCCATGAACTATGGAGCGGCGACCTCCGAGGTGCTCTTGGAGGCGGGCTGGTCCCGGCGGGAGATCGGTGCGCTCATCAACGAGGGCGTGATTGGCGAAGGGGCAAGGACTACCCACCGATCACTTGTGACCAGGGGAGAGGAAGAGCGTGGACGAAGAGGCGCTTGAGCACGCGCAGAACCGTGCCCGAAGGGGCGGTGACGGAAGTCGTTGGCCCAACAAGCTGACGGTTCGTGAGCGTATTGCTGTGCTCTTCGACGAAGGAAGCTTTGTCGAAGACGGTCTCCTGGCCAATATGGAGGCGGATGGACTGCCTGCCGACGGAGTGATTACGGGAGTCGGACGAATCGACGGGCGCCGGGCTGCGGTGATCGCGCATGACTTTTCGGTCAAGGCGGGCTCGTGGGGCGCGATCACCTGCGAGAAGCAGATCAGAATCCTAGAACGAGCAGATCGAGACCTGCTGCCGGTCTTCTTTCTGGTGGACTCAGCGGGCGGACGCTTAAATGACCAGATGGGCTTTTTCCCCGGTCGACGCGGAGCATCCGCGATCTTTCATCAGCAGATTCGATTGTCCGGGCGGGTACCCCAGCTCTGTGCGCTCCATGGCCCTTCCGCGGCCGGCGGTGCGTATATGCCGGCGTTCACCGATTGGGTGGGAATGGTCGAGGGGAATGCATCGATGTATCTCGCCTCACCTCGTGTAGCCGAGAAGGTCACGGGCGAAATGACGACCCTCGAGGAGATGGGCGGTGCGATGATGCACGCCACGATCTCGGGATGTGCAGATGAGGTATTCGACGAAGACTGGCAGGTCATTGCTGCCGCTCGAACCCTTTTTGGCTATCTTCCCTCGCATTTTGGAGAGCGGCCGCCACGCG
The DNA here is from genome assembly GCA_049964275.1 of Acidimicrobiales bacterium. Taxonomy (GTDB): domain Bacteria; phylum Actinomycetota; class Acidimicrobiia; order Acidimicrobiales; family Acidimicrobiaceae; genus JAJYZP01. The sequence continues at coordinate 2,130 of JBMFXL010000335.1, forward strand.
CTGAGCCGCTCGATCCAGAGATTTCAGACTGGGGCGACGGTATCGTCCCGCGAGATCCCAATCAGGCCTACGACGTCTTCGAGGTGATCAGAAGGGTCGTCGACGCCGGTTCGTTCTTTGAGATCAAGGGGCGTTGGGCGCCCGAGATGGTGGTCGGGTTGGCTCGACTCCGTGGTGAAGTGATCGGC
>JBMFXL010000336.1:0-2307 GCA_049964275.1 Acidimicrobiales bacterium
CCGACCACGGAAGTTACCTGACGCATCCGATCTTTGGCCCTGCCAACACCGGGATGATCGTGATCGAACCCGCTAACTCCTTTGCGCTCGCCGTATTTGCCAATGGCGTCGATACCGCGACCGCAGACCTCGTCGATCAGATTGCGCGATCGATCGTCGTCTCGGTGAGTGGGACGCAGCACGCGTAGATTCCATGCTTTGGCGTACAGGCGAGGAAGGTGACGACTTCAGTGGGATGGGACTGATCGAGGTATCGCTCCGGTGTGATTCAAAAGACGCTCGAGCGTCCAATCCTTATGCTCCTGCGCGAGGCGTTCGAGGCGATATTCATTCTCGAAGAGTGCGAGCCAGGCATCATCTTCGCGTTGCACGATGGCGACCCCGCTGATCCGTCGTAGGGCGTCCGCGGTCCTTTCGTCGGTCCTACGTACGAACTTGTACGCAGTATGGGATAGGCGAACACCCGCACCGAACTCCTGCGCCATGCGGTACTCAAGAACTTCGAACTGCATCGTCCCAACTGCGCCGAGCATTGGCGTCGTGTCTCCCCAGGGATCGTGGAAGACCTGCACGACACCTTCCCGGGCAAGTTGTACAAGCCCTCGTCGGAACTGTTTCGATTTCGAGGTGTCACTGACGTGTGCCCAGGCGAAGAGCTCGGGTGGGAAGGCGATCATGGGTGGGAACTCGACCGGCTCTCCTATATAGAGGGTGTCGCCAATCTGGAGTTCACTGGCATTGACGAGGCCAACGATGTCGCCGGGATAAGCGACCTCTACCGTGTCACGCTCTGCCCCGAACATCGAGGTCGCGTACTTGGTAGGGAAAGGTCGTCCGGTTTGGGTGTGCTGGAGGACCATTCCGCGTTCGAACTCCCCTGAACAGACTCGGACGAATGCGACGTGGTCTCGATGCGAGGGATTCATGTTCGCTTGGATCTTGAAGACGAATCCTGAGAATGGAGCGTCGAGTGGACGAGCACTTCCGCTCTGGGTGACTCGGGCGCTTGGCGCGGGTGCGAGATCGATGACGGCGTCGAGGAGCCCACCGACACCGAAGTTGGTAAGGGCAGAGCCCACGAAGACCGGTGTCTGGGTTCCCTGGAGGAACTTGGCAGAATCGAAGTTGGCATCGACCGCATCGAACAGGGCAATCTCGTCGAGGGCGCGCGCAACTTCGACATCCGAGGTGTCGAGCGAGTTGATGGTCTCGCGGTGTTCGCGCCCGATGGTTGCACCTCGCGCCGTGCGTTCGTACGCGATGTATTCATCGGTCGAGCGATCGATGACTCCCTGGACTGCCCCGGGAATACCAACTGGCCAGGTGACGGGGGCAGGCGTAAGGCTGATCATCGATTCGATCTCGTCGAGGAGTTCGATCGGATCTCTTCCTGGTCGATCGCACTTGTTCAGGAACGTGATGATGGGGAGGTGTTGCTCACGTGAGACCTCGAAGAGTTTGAGGGTCTGGCTCTCGATGCCTTTGGCGATGTCGAGCACCATGATGACGGCGTCTGCCGCCGCAAGTACTCGGTAGGTGTCCTCGGAGAAATCGCGGTGACCTGGGGTGTCGAGGAGATTGAAGGTATGGTCACGATAGGTGAACTTGAGCGCGGTCGAGGAGATCGAAATACCTCGCTGACGCTCCATCTCCATCCAGTCGGAGCGAGCCGATCTACGCCCGTCGCGTGCTCGGACAGCACCCGCCTCTACCACCGCTCCTGAGAAAAGGAGGAACTTCTCGGTAAGGGTGGTCTTCCCTGCGTCAGGGTGACTGATGATGGCAAACGTCCGCCGCTTCGCAGCGTGGACACTGATGTCGTCTGGCACATTCCTCCGTAATCACTCGCCCCAGCCCCTTACCGTGACGACCAGGTGGTACAGCCTTGGGTCCGGCGCGGAAGCGCTCTACAGTGTAAGGGTCGGTTCCCCTCCATCGCTCGGAGCGGAGTCGACCCCGTGGCGATGTGACGGCCCGAACCGGGCCTCAACGAGAGAAGGAGCATGGTGTCCGAGTACGACGAGTTGACTTTGTTGTCGAACAAGGCAACCCACTACCAGTTCGACGAGCCAAGCGCCTCCATTCTTGAAGCCTTTGCCAATCCACGCCCCGGACGACCATACGTAGTCGGCCTCGAATGTCTCGAGTTCACGAGTCTGTGTCCGATCACCTCCCAGCCTGACTATGGGAAGATCTCGATCGCGTACGTCCCTGATGCTCGTTGCGTTGAGAGCAAGAGCCTCAAGCTGTACCTCGTGGCGTATCGTAACCATGGCGCCTTTCACGAGGACTGTGTGAACTCCATTG
>JBMFXL010000337.1:0-2306 GCA_049964275.1 Acidimicrobiales bacterium
TCGAGGGTCGTTTGACCGAGTCTCAACTCGACAACTTTCGTCGAGAGGTGAGCGGTGAAGGACTGTCCTCGTACCCACACCCGCGACTCATGCCTGAATTTTGGGAGTTTCCAACCGTATCCATGGGTATCGGCCCAATGACAGCGATCTACCAGGCGTACTACCTCCGCTATCTCTCCAATCGTCAGCTCTCCGACACTCGAGGTTCTCGCGTATGGGCATTCGTTGGTGATGGCGAGTTTGATGAACCCGAAACTATCGGTGCACTTTCGATCGCAGGACGGGAGCACCTCGACAACCTCACCTTCGTCGTCAACTGCAACCTCCAGCGTCTCGACGGACCAGTTCGCGGTAATGGAAAGGTCATCCAAGAGCTTGAAGCGCTCTTCCGAGGCGCGGGCTGGAACGTAATCAAGGTCATCTGGGGATCGAAATGGGACGAACTCCTGATGCGAGACGTCGACGGTGTGCTTCTCAACAAGATGAACACCACGACCGATGGAGAGTTTCAAAAATACTCTACGGAGTCCGGTGCCTACATTAGAGAGCACTTCTTCGGACCAGATCCGCGCCTTCGAAAGATGGTGGAGCATCTCAGCGACGAGGATCTCCAGACGCTTCCCCGTGGAGGTCACGACTACCGCAAGCTCTATGCCGCCTACGAAGCGGCGGTTTCGAACACCACGAGTCCGACCGCCATTCTTGCCAAGACGGTGAAGGGATGGACACTAGGTCCAGACATCGAGGCAAGGAACTCGACGCATCAGATCAAGAAGATGACCAAGGCACAGCTGCTCGCGCTGAGGGATCGTCTCTTCCTCCAAGATGCTCTCGATGAATCAGCACTTGAGGGGGAACTACCTCCCTACATCCAACTCAAAGAGGGTTCTCCCGAATACGAGTACCTCCACACTCGTCGCAGAATTCTTGGAGGCTCCCTACCGCGGCGAGTGATCCGTAAGACCCAGCTTGAAGCACCTGCTTCTACGTGCTTCTCAGAGTTCAACGATGGTTCTGGATCGCAGTCGGTGTCGACGACCATGGCGTTCTCGAAGCTACTCCGCAATCTCGTCAAAGACCCACGCATCGGCAAGCATGTCGTTCCTATCGTGCCAGACGAGGCGAGAACCTTTGGGCTCGAGGCGCTCTTCCGTGAGGCGAAGATCTACGCCTCAAGCGGACAGCTCTACACGCCTGTCGATGCCGGCCTACTCTTGTCCTACACCGAAGCGAAGGACGGGCAGATCCTCGAGATGGGCATCACGGAAGCCGGCGCGACTGCGATGTTCTCCGCCGTCGGGAGTTCTCATACGACCACCGGCGTACCCATGATTCCGATCTACCTCTTCTACTCGATGTTCGGATTCCAGCGGACGGGAGATTTCATCTGGGCGGCCAATGACGCGCGTGCGCGAGGATTTCTCATGGGCGCCACGGCTGGTCGAACCACGCTCAACGGCGAGGGACTCCAGCACGAAGATGGCCACTCGCTCATCCTGGCGTCCACCGTGCCATCCGTCAGGGCGTACGATCCCGCATTCGCCTACGAAATCGCGATTCTCGTCGAGCACGGAATCGACGAGATGTACATCCGAGATGGCGGCCGAGATCTGATCTACTACATCACGCTTTACAACGAGAACTATGTCATGCCGAAGGTGCCAGAGGGGATGGATCTCGAGGTCCTAAGACACGATGTGATTCAGGGCCTCTATCCGTTCCGAACGGTAACGCCAGAGAATCCGGTCGCGAACGCCACGATTCTCTTCTCAGGCACGGCATGGCAGGCCGCTCTTGCCGCTCAACAGGTCCTCGCGGATCGTTACGGTATTTCAACTGATGCCTGGTCGGCGACTTCGTACAAGGCGCTCCGAGAGGAGGCCCTCGAGGTCGAGCGGAGGAATCGATTCCTTCCAGACGAGGAGCATGAAGTCCCCTACGTCACCTCGGCACTTCGAGGGGAAGGTCCGGTCCTTGCAGTGAGCGACTTCATGAAGCTGGTCCCAGACCAGATCGCACGCTTCGTTCCCCGACCATTCGTCTCACTTGGTACGGATGGTTTCGGACGGTCCGACACTCGAGAGACCCTTCTTCGATTCTTCGAGGTCGACGAAGCGAACATCGTGGTCGCCGTGCTTGACGCACTCGCGCACGAGGGCGCCATCAAGCGGTCGCAGGTGCAAGCCGCCATTGATGACTACGGACTTCAGGTAGAGCGTCATGACCCTACGCTCTGAGTCGTAGACTCGCCCAACGATACCTAAGACCGAACACGGAGGCCAGATCTTGCCTACTCCGCCCCGACT
>JBMFXL010000338.1:0-2300 GCA_049964275.1 Acidimicrobiales bacterium
ACCGTTTCGGCACTACCCAGCGAAAGCTGCTGAAGGCCTTCCGTTTCTGGTGATGGCCGAAATCGTGAGCGACCCACATACGCGTCTTGCGGCAGTTGCCGAGCTCTACGAGGGAGCCACGGTCCTCGATCGTAGCCCGCTCTCCTCTGATGGCAACGATCTTTGGCGAGGCTGGCTTCGTGCGCCTCGTGCGGGCAGGGCCGAGGTCGTTGTACGCGCTCGGGTCGACCGATATCGCACCTGGCTTGAGCGCACGCGTCGTCGACCCAGCCATGAGCTCGTCGTCGTTGATTTCGACGACTTCTTTGATGCGATCGACCATGCCTTGGTCGCAGGAGTGCGCATTCGTGCGAATCTTCCTGAGCTACGTATTCTTCGTGAGCATCGACGTGCCGTCGAGGACATGCTTGCGAGCGGCGAGATGAGCGAAGCCCTGGAACGTTGCAGCGACACGGTCGTCTTGCAGAGCATCGATGCAGCCCTAACGGAGAGCTACGGAGAGTCGTCGTCACCGGGGCCTCTCATCGTCGAGCGACCCCGTGCGCTCTTTGGAAGTTGGTACGAAGCGTTCCCGCGCTCCTTCGGCGGTTTCGATGGGATGGTTCCACTGCTCGATGTCTTACAGGCGCGTGAGTTCGACGTTTTGTACCTACCGCCGATTCATCCGGTGGGGACCACGGGGCGCAAGGGTAAGAACAACACGCTTGTCGCAGGGAGTGGCGATGTGGGGAGTCCATGGGCGATCGGCTCTCACGAGGGCGGACACGATCAGGTAGCGGCGGATCTGGGAGGCATCGTGGCCTTTCGGCGGTTGATGATGGTGGCCAGGGAGAAAGACATTGAGATTGCGCTCGATCTGGCGCTGCAATGCTCTCCTGATCATCCTTGGATCCAAGAACATCCCGAGTGGTTTCACGTGCGGTCGGACGGCTCGATCGCCACTGCGGAAAATCCACCCAAGAAGTATCAGGACATTGTGCCGATCGAGTTCTACCCTTCGGTCGAATCCGACCGCCTGGCACTTTGGGAAGAGATCCTTCGTATCGTCGAATACTGGATTTCGGAGGGTGTACGCATCTTTCGAGTCGATAACCCCCACACCAAACCCCTTGCGCTTTGGGAGTGGTTGATTGGGGAGATTCGGGCGCGACATGATGACGTGATCTTCTTAGCGGAGGCGTTCACCCGACCAAGGGTGATGCGCGCCCTAGCGGAGGTCGGATTTTCACAGAGCTACACCTACTTTACCTGGCGTGACTCACCCTGGGAGCTTCGCGATTACGCGATGGAGGTTCATGATCCAGTCTCGTCGGGATTCATGAGACCGAACTTTTGGCCAACGACGCCTGACATCCTTGCGGGCAGGCTCCGCAACGGAGGACGGCGCGACTTCGAACTGCGTGCGCTGCTCGCGGCAACCATCTCGCCGAGTATGGGGATCTATGCCGGTTACGAGTTCCTTGAGAATATTCCGTTCTCCGAGGACAATGAGGAGTTCGCTGACTCAGAGAAGTACGAACGTAAGGTGCGACGCTATGGTAAGGATGATCACCTTGGAGAGTTCCTCGGCATGCTCAATCGGGTACGAAGACGCAATAGGCCGTTGTGGCTACTCTCGAACATTCGGTTCCTCGAGTCAACGAACCCACAGATCCTCGCCTACGTCCGTAGCGATCCCCAGGAAGATAACGTGGTGTTGGTGGTCGTGAACTTCGACACCGAGCAGGTGCAAGATGGTGGTATCTACCTGGCGCTTGATGACCGTTTCGTCGAGGGTCGACGTTACCGGTTTTTTGATCATGTGGGAGAGGAACCCTTGGAGTTGCGTGGTGGGCATAACTATGTTCGACTCGACCCATCACACGAGGTAGCGCATCTACTGGAGTTCACTGGAGAGGATGAATAGTGGCGGCGAGTCGTCGCAATCGGTCGTGGTTTCAGGACGCGATCTTCTATGAAATACTGCCGCGGGGATTTTCGGATTCTAATGGTGACGGAGTCGGTGACCTTCGAGGAATCGTCGACAAGCTCGATTACTTGGAGTGGCTCGGTGTTGACTGCCTTTGGCTGATGCCCTACTACAAGTCTCCGTTGAGAGACGGTGGCTACGACATCTCAGACTTCTACTCCATCCTGCCCGAGTACGGAGAGCTGACCGACCTCGATGCACTGATCGCCCGAGCCCACCAGAAGAATATGCGGGTCGTTGCGGATTTGGTGGTGAACCATACCTCGGATCAGCATCCCTGGTTCGTCGAGTCGAGACGCGACCGTACGAATCCCAAGGCGGATTGGTATGT